>JAXDMU010000049.1:0-2589 GCA_034665905.1 Aliidongia sp.
ATCAAACAGGCGGTCATCGACATCGAGAAGATGTTCGGTGTTTTGTCGCGCAATCCGGAGATCAAGGATGTCGCGGGCGCAAAGCCGTTGCTCGTGGCATCTGGCAATGTGCGTTTCGACGACGTGCGATTCTCTTACGATCCCGAGCGTCCGATTTTGAAGGGTCTCAGTTTCGAGGTGCCGGCCGGCAAGACGGTCGCCATCGTCGGACCGTCCGGCGCCGGAAAATCGACCATTTCGCGGCTGCTGTTTCGGCTCTATGACGTCTCCAGCGGCAAGATCCTGATCGACGGCCAGGATATCCGAAACGTCACGCAGTCGTCGCTGCGGGCCTCGATCGGCATGGTGCCGCAGGACACGGTGTTGTTCAACGACACCATCCGCTACAACATTCGCTACGGCCGCTGGGACGCGACCGATGCCGAGGTCGAACAGGCGGCGCGGCTCGCTCAAATCGACGGCTTCATCCGGATGTCGCCGAAGGGATATGAGACCCAGGTGGGAGAACGCGGGCTGAAGTTGTCGGGAGGCGAGAAGCAGCGTGTGGCGATCGCGCGCACGGTTCTAAAAGCCCCGCCGATCCTGGTGCTCGACGAGGCGACATCGGCGCTGGACAGCCATACCGAGCAGGAGATCCAGGATGCGCTGGAGCGGGTGTCGCGCAACCGCACTTCGCTCGTGATCGCGCATCGGCTGTCCACGATCGTCGGTGCCGACGAGATCATCGTGCTGGATCAGGGCCGGATCGCCGAGCGTGGAACTCACTCCCAGCTTTTGGCAACGGACGGACTTTATGCCAGTATGTGGAACAGGCAGCGTGAGGCGCAAGAGGCACGGGAAAAGCTGGCGCGGATCGGCGACGACAACGAAGCGCCGAACCGGGAGCCGCCGCTGGTCGATGATGCGCTGGCGCCCCGGGCTGCGGCGGAATGACCGCTGGGACTGAAGAATTCTGCTCAAGTCGAGCGTTCGAGGAATAATCCTCTCTCCTCTAACAAGGGAGAGACAACTGACAGTGAATTTCATGTCGATCACCAATTCCATCCGTGCGCAGATTCCACCGATCCATCCCGAGGGCTATCCGTTTATCGGCGGCTTTGCGCTTGCCAGCCTGATCCTGTTCTGGATCTGGACACCGCTCGGCTGGATCGGCACGTTGCTGACGGTTTGGTGCGCGCTGTTTTTTCGCGACCCCGTGCGGGTGACGCCGGTGCGCGAGGGGATCGTTGTGGCGCCGGCCGACGGGCGCGTTTCGATGGTGGCGCAAGTGCTGCCGCCGGCCGACCTCGGTCTCGGCGACAACCCGCTGCCGCTCAACTCGAATTTCATGAGCGTGTTCAACTGCCATGTGAACCGCAGCCCGGTCGCAGGGCGAATCGACCGGATTGCGTACCGGCCGGGCATCTTCATCAATGCCGAGCTCGACAAGGCGAGCGAGGACAATGAGCGAAATTCGCTGGTCATCTCGACCCCGAACGGGCGCATCGGAGTGATTCAGATCGCCGGCCTGGTGGCGCGGCGGATCGTATCGTTCGTCCGCGAAGGACAGTCGCTTGGCGCCGGCGAGCGGTTCGGCTTGATCCGCTTCGGCTCGCGGCTTGACGTATATTTGCCCGAAGGCACCAAAGCGTTGGTTTCCGAAGGCCAAACCGCGGTGGCCGGGGAGACCATTCTGGCCGATTTCAGGCTGGGTGACGGCGGACGGACGTACCGCGCCGATTAACCATTTGCCCTGCCAAACCGCTCCGGCGGCCGCCGCAATGGCGGAGGCGCCCGGCGCTTGCTATATGTAAGCGAGCCATGCAGATACCCGTCGACCCCAAATACCCCGAACTGCGCCGCCGGCGGTTTCGCCCGATTCCGGTGCGGATGCTGGTGCCCAACGTCATCACCTTGCTCGCGATCTGCGCGGGATTGACGGCGATCCGGCTGTCCACGGAAGGGCGGATGGAGTTGGCGGTGGCGGCGATCGTGTTCGCAGCCGTGCTCGATGGTCTCGACGGCCGCGTGGCGCGTATGATCAAGGGCCAGTCGAAATTCGGGGCAGAACTCGACAGTCTCGCGGATTTCGTCAATTTCGGCGTCGCCCCCGGCCTGATCCTCTACTTCTGGCAATTGCATGATCTGAACAATGGCGGCTGGATCGCGGCGATGGTTTTCGCGATCAGTGGCGGCCTGCGGCTGGCGCGTTTCAACGCGACCATGGACGATCCGAACAAGCCGGCCTTTGCGGCGAATTACTTCACCGGTGTTCCGGCGCCCGCCGGCGCGATCACGGTGCTGCTTCCGATCTATCTCGCCTTTCTGGGCATGCCGACACCCCCGGCAATGCTGACCGCGCTCTACACGCTGTTGATTGGCTTCCTGATGGTTTCGCGGTTGCCGGTGTTTTCGGGTAAGACGATCCGCCTGCGGGTGCCGCCGGAAATGGTGCTGCCGGTATTCGTGTCGGTGATTTTCTTCATCGCACTGTTGATCGGCTATCCCTGGCACATTCTGTCGGCGGGTTCGGTGCTCTTTCTCCTGAGCCTGCCGGCCGGTTGGAAGTCCTATCGCGACCAGGAGCGCGCTTACGCCGCGCAGACCGCC
>JAXDMU010000050.1:0-2852 GCA_034665905.1 Aliidongia sp.
TTGTGGCCCGGGCCGTGGCGGCCGGGCCCCCAGGCAAGCTGGATATTCTTGCTGCCGAGGAAATCGCAGGCGTTTTGTATCTGCGCCCAGTCCTTCAGCTCGAAGGCGATGTGATGCATCTGCGTGCGGGCGCCGCGGACGAAATTGACCGTGTGATGATCCGGACCGCAGCGCATGAAGGCAAACCAGTCCTGGATCCAATCCGACAACCGGAAACCCAGCACGCGGCCGTAATATTCGACGAACTGCTTGGGGTCGTCGACGCAGAACGCCAGATGGCCGAGCTTGAGCGGGCCGATGCCGGCGACTGGCTGGTTCTTTGCGATCAAGGTCTGTTCGGCGAACACGTCGATCCTGGTGCCTTTCGGGTCGTCGAACGTGACCGTCTTGGGGATTCCCGGAGCCGTATCGTTCCGCGATTCACAGCGCACGCCCTCGGCTTCGAGGCCCTTGCGGATGTCGCCGAACTCGGTGTCCGGATCGACCTGGAATGACAGCTTGGTGCAGCGCGCCTGATCGCCCTTTTCGAGTTGCACCACAAGGTCGCCGACCTTGGTTGCCAGATGCGCACGGCCGTTCTCCCGCGCGGCAACCGCAAGGCCTACGACCTGCGTGAAATAGTCGATCTGCCGCTCGAGGTCGGGCGTTTCAAATGTAGCATGGCTGAATCGTTTGACCTGAATCATTGTTTTCTCCGGCTGCGCCGCTTCGGGCGACGATAGGTAAGGTGCGGCGTCGTTTCAACGCCGCCGATTGGATTTGGCGAGCAGGAGCCCGAGCACGGCTGAGCGCGGCATCCAGCCAACGATATTTTTCCATTGGCCATGACGTTCTCCTAGAAGGACTTAAGGAGGCCCCATCGTTTCAAGCTCAGGATAGCGCTGGTACACGAGACCGCCGCACATGTCCGGATTTCCTGGAAGGAATTGGCTGAGCTTGCCGTTGAGGAAGATCACGAGATTGGATTGGTTGCCTTCGTATTGGTTTGCGTTGTTCCTGGAATTGTAACGCACACAGGTGACGTAAAGCGGGGTTCCCCCGACCGGCTTGAGCACCGGCTCGCCGATAAAGGCGTCCTTGACCTTGCCGGGATTGCTCAAATAGGTCCGCATGAAGTCGACGAGTTGGATTCGGTACCGATCGGGATAGAGCGTTGGCACGATCGGCGGCGGCTCGGGAACTCTGCCGGGGGTTAGGTAAGCCTTTACATCGGGACCGCTCCCCGGGCAGCCGCCAAGCAAAACAGCGACCACGGCGAGCGCCGGCCACCCGCGCGTCATGTTCGGTCGCTGCACGTAAGCATCCCTCCTCACGCCCCAACCCGATGCTAATCAACGCGGCGTCGCGCTGCCAGCGCCCCGGTTTGAGCATGGCTGCCGCCCTCTTGTGCAGCGCACCATTACTGCCTATCTCACTGTCAAGCCAAGGTAATCCTTGCCACGGAGCCTCCCAATCGGAGGCCTTTTTCGTCTTTCGGAGCTGAAATGAATCGCCACCCAGGTTTTCGTGACAAAGCCGCCCACTGGGCCGTCTGGAGCGTCGTAGCCGTGCTCTGTGCCGCGCTATTTTTCCAGGCCAACCGCGCCTCTTCGAGCCGTGCTTTCGGGACCGATGTTCCCGTCCATGGCGCGCAGGGTGCCGCCCGCGCCGGAGCGGGGACCAGCGCCGCCGACACTCTTCTCTGGTGACGTGAACCAGCGGCCCAACTCACGCGTTGAAGATTTGGACACGGCTGAACAAGAGTAGGTTGTGTCCAAGGAGACCCCGGCAGGCATCTCACGGCCTGTCGGGGTTTTCCATTGAACCGGCCGATATTGATCGTCTGCCGCTGCAAATTTCTCTCCCGTCCTCGATAATCTTGCTAATCTCCCCGCCGAATGCTGGCCTCGTAGCTCAGCTGGATAGAGCATCGCGCTTCGAACGCGAGGGTCGGAGGTTCGAATCCTTCCGAGGTCGCCATTTCCAGGAACCATCCAAGGCGCTTTGTGACTTTGGCCTTTTGAGCCCGGCTTTTCTGGCTTTTTGCCACGCCACCTCTGCAACCTTTCAAATCGGGCCGCGTTGATCCGCCAGCGGAGGGTGCCAAAATGACAATCTGGTCGGATGGATACGGCATTGATCCGGTGGCATTTGCCACGGCGCTGTTTGGCGTCGTGACGGCGGTGATCCTGGTCACGGTGGTGTAGCCACCCCCGCCAGCCTGGCGCGCTGCCCCCTTTCGGGCGGAGCGGTTTTTTGTGGTCGACAACAACAAAACTGGCCCGATACCGCCATTGTCCGGTACCTTGCTTTCGGGGAATGGTCCCTCATGAGAGCGCCTCGTGCGACCGGTGGGGTTGATACCAGGCTTGATGCTTGCCCTCGTCAGCGCCGGCAGTGCCGCGCAGGACGTCCAGTTGCCGCGTCTGTCGTTCGCCCCGATCGACTGGCCCGCGGCGATCGCCACATTGGCAAGCGGTGATGCGTCGCCCGCGTTGCCGATGTCGTCGAAGTCCCGATCCGGCGGCGCCAACCGCGCCGCCCCCGCCGTCCTGACGCGGCTCAACGGCGTGATGTCGCAGCAATTCGCCGGCGTCGCGACGAGCCCGGTGCCGGTGTTGGTGCCGTTCGACGTCGACGCGCTGCTGCGCGATCAGGCCGCGGGGGCGGAGATCGGTGGCGCCGAGCGTTACATGTCGGGCTTCCACACCGCGACATTCTTCTATCCGGGCCCTGCCGGTTACGACGCCGCGTTTGCGATCCGCACGAGCGACATTCCCGAACTCTCTGACATCAAGTTTTCCGAACCGATCCAGGTGCAGATTTCGGGCTCCGCCCTGCTCTACGACCTCAATGCGCCTATGACCGCCGAG
>JAXDMU010000051.1:0-5308 GCA_034665905.1 Aliidongia sp.
CCCAATGTCCAGAACATCCCGATCCGCACCGAGGAAGGTCGCAAGATCCGCCGGGCCTTCGTCGCCGAACCGGGCCATTTGTTGCTGTCGGCCGATTACTCGCAGATCGAATTGCGGCTGGCCGCCCATGTCGCCGATGTCGCCGCGCTGAAAGAGGCGTTCCGCGAGGGCAAGGACATCCACGCCATGACCGCGAGTGAGGTGTTCGGCGTGCCGGTCGAAGGCATGGACAAGGAAATCCGCCGCCGCGCCAAGGCGATCAATTTCGGCATCATCTACGGTATCAGCGCCTTCGGCCTGGCGCACCAGCTCTCGATCCCGCAAGGCGAGGCGGCCGACTACATCAAGGCCTATTTCGCCCGCTTCCCCGGCATAAAGGACTACATGGAGCAGACCAAGGCGTTCTGCCGCGAGCATGGCTATGTCGAGACCATCTTCGGCCGCAAATGCCATCTGCCCGGCATCCGCGACAGCAACCCGGCCCGCCGCGCCTTCAGCGAACGCGCCGCGATCAACGCACCGCTTCAGGGCGCCGCCGCCGACATCATCAAGCGCGCCATGATCCGCCTGCCGGGACGGCTCGCCGCCGAGGGCTTCCAGGCGCGCATGCTGTTGCAGGTGCATGACGAACTGGTCTTCGAGGTCCCGGAAGCCGAGGCACCGCTCGTGGCGCCGCTGATCCGGGCGGTGATGGAGGGGGCGGCCGTGCCAATGGCCGCGCTCTCGGTGCCGCTGGTGGTCGAGACCGGTTGGGCGGGGAATTGGCAGGAGGCGCATTGAGGGGAGGCACGCCTTGGAGCGGTTCCGGCGTTCGACGGCATACTATGGTATCAGGTAGCCTCAACCCCGACTACTCTGTTCCTGTTATTGAGTACGAACGCTAAATGCTCGCCCGTTCGGGCGTCAGACCGGTGTCAGAATCTCTTCCTGCACGCGGTCCAGAAATTTATCACGCTCCTTCACCATTGTGTCCCACGTCAATCTGAGTTCGGGAACTTGCGCCGGCGCAATCACCAGCGCGTCCAACCGCTCGAATTGGTTAAATTGACGCCGCTTCGCGCGGAAAGCCTCTAGGTGCAGGCTTGTCCTCAACCTGACAATCTTTCATCTCATACTTGTACGGTGGAGGCTCATGGCGGAGAACATGCATTATCGATACTATCCATGACCGGCGCTCAAACCTTTCGACTGCCGGTCAACAGAAGAAAATTGGGTGGCTTATTCGGCCGCTGTACCCTTGTGCCGTAGTTTCACGTCCCGCCGCTCCAATTCCTTGGCGATATCGTCGGGCAGGGGATCGACGCGATAACCGTCCTTTTCCCATTCCTCGGCGCTGACCGGGGGGATTGCTTCGAGGTCGGCCGGGGTTGGTCCCTGGCGCAGCTTGTCCCAATCGACGCGGGGTGGGTTCTGATCGAGGAAGCTCTTAGCCATGATAGAGTGCAGCCTCAACGGGTGTTGCGATACGGGCCGAGATGATCCGGCATTGATGATCGCGGATCGTATAAACGACGAACAGAATAGCACCTTCGGCGCTGCCGATATTTCCAGAAAGCCAAGCGCTCAACTAACCCGCCGACGCCCGGAAAGCCCGCAGCCGTCTTGCAGGATGAGGCTTATCAGCGCTTGCTCGATCTGGCGGCGGCCCGCAGTGCCGTGGAAGGCATCCGGCGGGGGTTGGAGGATGTGGCACAGGGGCGCATGCGTCCGGCGCTGGAAGTCTTCGACGAGATTCGCGCAGAGTACGGCATACCCTGTTGATTTGGCGGGTCATCACTCGTTAGAAACCCCGAGCGTCACCGCGCCCTCAGCGAGGGGCCATCCTCAAGCCCGCAGCGCCTCGCTCTCCTCCGGTAACTCTTCTGTCCGAACCTTCGGCCGTGTCGGTCTCGCGATTTCGACCAGCAATTCGAGCCAGCCTTTGAGCGGCAGCAGATGTTCGACCAGCGCCACGACGATCCGATCCGCCGTGGCGGGCGGGTCGAGGCGGACGCGCAGGCCGACCCGGACGAGTTGATCGCGCGACAGTTCCCAACGCAGTCCCGTCCCGCTCAAACCGGCCAGAACACGGCTCAATTCGGTGCGCCGGGTGCGGTCTTCGATCGAGTAGGGCATCCGGCAGATCATCGCGGCGCAATCGACCGCGACGCTGCCGTCAGTCTGCACCGCTTCGGCTTCGAAGGCGTGGCCGCAGAAGCTGAAGCCGAAGGGAACCGGCACCGGCCGATCGGCCCGCCGCAGGCGTCCGGCCGGAAGATCGACGGCGATTCCGCCGACTTCGAGCGGGAACAGATCCTGGTCGGCCAGAAATGACAGAGCCGAATTCGTCCCTGTGGAAGGGGGCGCGTGCGCCATGGGGCCTGTCCATCATAAGGTGCGATCGGGGGGAACGATGGCGTGATAAAACTTAACTTTCGGTAAAATTTTATCTATTCGGCCGGACTCTTCGCTGTGTCGGGTCGTGCGGTTTCGCGCTATAGGGAGAGATCCTGCTGCGGTCCGGCCGTGAGGCCGCGTCGCTTTATCCACCGAGTTGAGGGCCGCGATCGCCTTGCCGCGCATAAATCGACCCTTCGTCACTCTGCTGACCCTGCTTGGCGTCTGCCTCGTCGGACTGCTGGGAACCCGTCTCTATATGGGACGGGAGGCGGAGGATCGCCTGGACGAGATCGATGTCGTCGATTTTGCCGATCTGGCGCCCAAACCCCGAACCGACCGGTTCCTCATGTGTCCAGCGGCGGTGTGCAGCATCCCGGCCGACGCCGACAGCCCGGTGTTCGATGTCGAGTGGGAAAGGCTGCGCGGATATTGGAGCGAGGTGGCGGCCCATCAATCGCATGTGAAGCTGATCAGCGGCGACGGCGAACTGGAAAAGATCGCCTATGTCCAGCATACGCCGATTCTGCGGCTGCCGGAGATCGTCACGGTCGAGTTCTATCCGGTGGGCGAGCATGGTTCGAGCTTCGCCATCGAAAGCCATTCGCGCTACGGCATCGCCGGGTTCGGCGGTAACAAGCGGCGTGTCCTCGCCTGGGTCGATCTGCTGCAACGTGTTGCCGCCCGGCAGGGCAGTGCGCCCTAGATCAAGATGATTTTGGGTGAAGTCACCCAAAATCATCTTGATCTACTTCAATAAATTAGAGCGCGATTCAGGTTTCGTTCCGAAACCGTCGCGCTCTAGCGAATCGGCTGGTGGATGTGGCTCAGCGGTCGAGGATTTTTTCGTCGAACGGCAGTCTGCCTTTGCGGTCTTCGATCTCGATGACCCAAAGGTCGGGATCGCGGTTCCGGCTGCGCTCAATATAGGCATCGGCGACGGGCTCGGCCACCGGTTCGGCGCCGGTGCCGGAATACCAGGCGCGGCCACCATCACCATCCCGCGTTTCGACGAGGACGGCGCAGCCCGCGTCGAAGCGGTTCCGCTTGATCAGCAAGGCGCCGCTGGTCGGATCGCCCTTGCGCAGCACGATGACCGGAATGCTTTCGATATCGCCACGCCGGATACAGGCTTCCACCCAGAGTGCCGTCCTGAGCCTTGCCGCTGTCATTCCATCCGCCTGATATGACAATAGCCGGATCTGAGATCCGGCCATTGAGGAAGGTGCGTTACGCGAGGGATCAAGCCATCTCCTGATCTTGTGACGGATCGTAGCAGATTGTGTCAGATTGTAACAAGGGAGAAAGGACGGAAACACCGTAAAATATTTTCGAAATTGTCTGGAATAATGATCCAAAAATTGCCGTCCACGACCTTCGTTCAATCGAAATCATAGGGCCGCCGGGCCGCCATGACGGGGTCGACCGCGCTATGATATAGCTGGCGCAGGGCTGCGAAATGCGCGTCGTGGGTCGAGGGATTGAACAGCGACCAGGGTTCGGCGGCCTTCAGCAGCGGGATCGCCGCCGCGAAATGCGTGCGGAATGCCGCGAGATCGCCCGCGGCGCCGTCGAATTTGCCGGCTTGGCCCGAGTCGCCGACCCGGTGCAGCAACAACACCAGCTCCTTGAGCGACGCACGGGCCGCGAGGCGCTCATTCTTGCCGCCGGTCACCGAGGCATCCTTGCGTTCGGGGAATTTCTCGGTGAATTCACGCAGCTCCGTCGCGACCGTGTCGATGGTTAACGCGAGAACTGTGCCGTCATGGGCCGGTATGGCGGTGTCGAGTACGCTCAGGAAATCCGTGATCTCCTTGACGGTCCGATCGACTTCGGCCAGCACGCTCGGCTCCTCACCATCGCCGATCGCCCGCAGATAGGCCGCCAGATCCGAGCGGTCCTGGGCCGAAAGTCCCAGATAAAACACCCGGTCGAAATGCACGATGACCTCTTCATAGCTGGCATAGCGGCCGTCATGGAAATAGGGCGCATTGAAATTGGCATTGAGCAGAGTCGGTGTCTTGAACAAGCCGGACGACCCGACATCATGCTGCTGGTGATCGACGAAGCCGGCGGATGGGGTATGGCACGCCGCACAGCTCAAGGCCGGATCATGGGTGAACGGCTTGACGAACAGCGCCGCCCCGCGCTTTTCCGCCTCGTTCGGCCGGGTCAGCGTGCCGTCGAGCCCGAGTCGCGGATTGGGCAGCAGATCGATATCCATGATGTAGGCTACAAGGCCGTCGAGAATTTCGGGCGCAGGTTCGGGACCAGCGAATTCCGTGACGATGACGCTGCGGACGAAGTCGCGCAGCGAGCCCATGCGGCCATCATGACCATAGGGCGCGAAAAAGCGCGCGCCGCGCAGGCTGGGAATGGTCACAGCATCGGCAAAGCCGTTATCGGCCTTGGGGTTGAACAAGGCACCGGTGGTGTCGAAGGTGCCGGGCCGGGCCGAGGCGCCGGGCAGAAAGAAGCGGGCATTGCCGGCGCCGTTGATGTGGCAGGTATTGCAGCTAATGCCGGCCTGCCGCGCCGGGCCGCCGAAGAGCGCGGGCGCGCTGAACGCCAAATCGCCCAGATTGATCAGATAGGATTTGCGCCCCTGGATCGCCTCGGAATGGAACAGCTCGCGTGGCTGCGCCAAAGCTTCTTCGCCCAATTCGGTGCCGGCCGGCAGCATGCCGCTGGCGCCGCCGAATTCGGCGGCGGCGCGGTCGGCCGGCATAAGCAGAAGCAATGCGGCGAGTGCCACGGCGGCGCGGTGCATCGATGACATCCCTCAGTTCCCCAGATTGGGGGCGACGAGGCCAAGCGGCCGGGCCGCGTCCTGAAGCGCCAGCGCCAAGTCTTCGCTGTGCCGGCGCAGTGCGGCCGCGTCCAGACTCTTCAGATCGGGCACTTTGACCGTATCGCCAAGCGCGCCGATGCT
>JAXDMU010000052.1:0-5565 GCA_034665905.1 Aliidongia sp.
GGCCCTGCATGCTGCTGAGCGGCTGCGGCACGTGGGGCGGGGTGACGATCTGGGGGCCCTGCATGCTGCTGAGCGGCTGCGGGCTGGGGTTGGCCAGCGTGGCGGTGCCGCGCGGGGCGGGCACTGAGAGGTGGATCGCGGCTTGGTTGGCCGGCGCATGGGCGGCAACCCGGATGATCGCGGGAACGTCGAAGGCAGGCGGCGGCAAGATGACAGGCATAATGTTCATTCCCCAGAGTTGGTGCGTTCGACTCGGACGGTCGATTCGACCCCATGTGTTTCTACGGTATCGTCGGATACGGTCGGTGCCAATAATGGAACAATTCGGCGCAGAATTAAAGCGACGGCGCGATCAACCGACCATTTGGCGCCATCCGCGAGCCAGACTTCGATTTCCGCTGGCTTGCACCGCGTCGCCAAAAACGCCAGAGCCTGATCGACAAGCTGCTGCTCGGTCGGCTCGCGGACTTCGCCGCCGCGGGTTTGCTCGCCCGAGGCATGGCCGAGAAGGCTGGCGCCCCAGGCATATTCGCCAGCGTAGACCGCCAACACGGCACAGAGTTGTAGGCGAGCCCGCCGCCTATGTCCGCCTTCGTGAATTACCAATTCCAGACCGTCCAAGGCTTGGCGGCCGGCATCGGCAAGATCGCCGCGCAAGGTCAGATAGGTCCCAAGATTGGTCAATGCCTGTGCGCGATGCGACGTCTCACCGACAGCTTGCAGGCCGCCAACCGCGTGCCGCGCATAGTCGATCGCCGTGTCGATCGCGCCACGGCGCATTTCGAGTTCGCCCAGATTGTGTAGAACGATATTTTCCCGCAGAGGGTCTTCCATCTCGCGGGCGAGAGCGCACGCGAGGCCCAGGCAGCGTACGGCCTCGGGTATATCATTTATGTTCCACGCGAGGTTGCCGCTATTGTTCATAGCCTCCCACTTTGACTTGATACGATTGCTGCCCGACAGGTACTTCGATGCCTCGTCAAGGGTCGCTTTCGAGTCGTCATATCGGCCAAGATAGATGTATTCACCGCCGAGCATGGCCAGCACGGACCCAAGATTCAGCCAATCCTTCAACTTGCGATAGGTCGCGGCCGATTGCTTCAGCAACGTCACGGTGCGCTGGCGATCGGCATGGCGGCACAGGATGCCGGCATACCGCAACAGCCGCGCCGTATCGGCGGGCGGCGTGTCTTCGCCCGCGAATTCGAGAAACCGGTCAAAATAGCCCTGCCCTTCCGGGATCAGGACCAGGATCGACCACAGGCGGCCGGACACGCCCGCCAGAATAATGCCGGTCGCCAGCAATTCCGGATCGGTCAGCGTCGTATTCAAGGCCGCACGCAGATTGTCGATCTGCGGTGCATAGACCCGGCGCAATTGCCAATCCGGCAGGGCTTCCCACGCCTCTTCGTCGCGGGCGAACAATTCCTTGAAATACCGCGCATGACGCGCGGCGATCATCCGCTGCTCGCCGCTCGCCCCCAACTGCCCGATCGCGTAGATCCGCAGCGTCTCCAGCAGACGATAGCGCGTCTCCGCCCCGTCTTCCCGCGTCACCAGGGATTTGTTCACCAGAGCGTGCAGCAGGTCATGGGCCGCCTGCGAATCGCTTGAGTCGGCGCCGGCCACGGCGACCGCCTCGCCGGCCGAGAACCAGCCGGGAAAAATCCCGAGGCGCCAGAAAAACTGCCGTTCGGCCGGATCGAGCAGATTGTAACTCGATTCGGTCATCTCGAGCAGTGAGGCGTGCCGCAGGACGGCCGTGCCCGAGCCGCGGCGCAACAGGCCGAAACGCTGATCCAATTGGCCGCGCAACCCGTCCATCTGGTAAAAATGCACGCGCGCCGCCGCCATCTCCAGCGACAGCGGATTGCCGTCAAGCCGCGTGCAGATGTCCACCACACTCGCGGCCATCGCCTCGCTATAGACAAAATCGTGATCGCCCATGCCGGCGCAATCGAGGAAGAGCTTGACCGCGCCGTATGTCGCGATTTTGGCCGCGTCGGTCTCGCCGGCCGGCGGCACGGCGAGACCCTTCAGCCAATAGACCTTCTGCTTCATCCCCTCAAGCACATGCTGGCTGGTCACCAGCACGGTCAGACCCGGCGCACGCTCTTGCAGCACCTGGAGGATTTCGACGACCCACCTCACCAGATGTTCGCAATTATCCAGGGTGATCAGCATCTGGCGATCGCGAATGGCGTCAGCGATCGCGTCGAGCGGCGTGTCCGTCGCCTGATGGAGCGGCAGATCGAGGGCATGCGCCAGCGTACTGGCCGCCGCGACCCGGTCGGTCACACTCGCCAGATCGACCATCACCATCCCGTCATGGAATTTCGGGAGCTTCCGGATCATCCGCCAGCAGAGTTCGGTCGCCAGCATCGTCTTGCCGGCGCCACTGGGGCCGACCAGGGAGATCAGCCGATGATCCCGCAAATGGTCTTCCAGATCGGCCAGTTCCGTGTCGCGCCCGATCAATTGCTGCGGGCGGCGCGGCAGCTTGATGGTCGGCTGGACCGGCTCGCTTCTCAGCGGCGGCTCCGCGTTCTGCCCCGACAGCGGGCCGGCCGGGACGGTGACGACGTAACCCTTGGCGAAAACCGAGCGAACGCCTTCGTGCCCGATCAAGCCGCGCGCTTGCGCCATATAGGTCGATATGGCGCTGTCCGAGAGATAGGTATTGCCCCAGGCGCCCTTGATGATTTGGTCTCGGGACAAAAGGCAATCGGGGTTTTGCGCGAAGTAGTAGAGAAGCGCGAACAGGGCTGGTCCGACCGGCATAACCTCGTCGCCCAATACCACCAGTCGCTGGCGCGGATAGATCCGAATACAGCCCAGGCTGTAGGCAATCTGTTCGGTCTGCTCACCCAAGGCCACGTCGCTCCCGCTCCATGTCACCAATGCCGATAGCTATCGCGCATTTGATGATCTGGAAAGTAGCGAGGTCACGGCGTAGTTGCAACGACAAAAAAACGCCCGTCTCGCTCGCTTTGGGCTTCGCCGATGTCTCGGCGCTGCCCGACCGGCCGCTGGCCCGCCGTGACCCGCTGGGACGGTAGAGATACCCCTCGCGCGCGTTGCGGTCTGTCCCGTCAGTGCTTCTGCACCTGGGCCTTGCGGATCAACTCGATGACCCGCGAATTATGGCTTTCCTGCGCCCAGGCCAGCGGATCGCGGCCCGAGTAATCGGAACGGTCGGGCTGGGCGCCGGCCGCCAGCAGATGGGTGACGGCATCGACCTGACCGGTGCGGGCCGCCGCCATCAGGGGCGTAATGCCTTGCTTGGTTGCCTGCTCGAGTCTGGCGCCGGCCTGGATCAGCAGGTCGATGGCGTCGCCGCGGCCGCCTTCCGCCGCCCAGATCAGCGCGGTCTTACCCAACTCGTCGCCACGGTTGATCACGGCACCGTTTTCCAAAAGCAGTTTCATGATCGAGAGATTACCGTGCTCGGCCGCCCGCATCAGCGCCGTATGACCCTGATCGTTAGCGACATCGGGCTTTTCGTCTTTCTTGAGGGTGGCGCGCGCCGCCGCCAGATCGCCGATCGTGGCTTCGTGAACCAGATCGGGATCGTCGGTCCCCTGATAGTTCGAAGATGCCCTGGCGACCGGGATGGTCATCGACAGGATTGCGGCAACAAGGACCAAAAAGCGTTTCGGAGTCATGACCACTCTCAAACTGGGTACCGGATCGGACGACGGGACGTGCCCAACGGTATATTCGAGTGTGCCGCGGCTTTGTAAATCCCGAATCGCTTGCTCCGGTGCGACAAGACCGGCATCTTGCGCCGAACCGCACCCTTTGTGTCCCTTCCAGGAGCATGTTCATGATCGTCTACGGTTCCAGCCTGTCACCGTTCGTGCGCAAAGTGCTGGTCGTCATCGCTGAAAAAGGCATGAAGGCCGAGCACAAGCCGACCTTCCCCCACGACAAATCGCCGGAATTCCGGGCCACCAGCCCGCTCGGCAAGATCCCCGGCTTCGCCGATGGCGGGTTCCAGCTGTGCGACAGTTCGGCGATTTGCCATTATCTGGAGCGCAAATACCCGACTCCGGCCCTGCTGCCCACGGCGGCCGAGCAATATGGCCGCGCCATCTGTTTCGACGAGTTCGCCGATACGACGCTGATGTCCGCCGTCGGCAAGATCTTTTGGAATCTGGTGGTGAAGAAGCTGATGAATGCGGGCGAGCCGGACATGGCCATCGTCGAGACCGCGCTCAACGACGAATTGCCACCGCTCTTCGCCTATCTGGAAAGCCAGATCGACGGGCCGTACCTGGTCGGCGACACCCTCACGCTGGCCGATATCGCGATCGCCTCGCCCTTCGTCAATCTGAAGATCGCCGGCCATCCGCTCGATACCGCACGCTGGCCGAAACTTTCGGCGTGGCTCGAGCCGATCCTGGCACGGCCGTCCTTCGTCAACGCCAAAGACTGACGGACACCGGCAGGGAAGCGAGATGACCAGATATTCCGGATTGCTTCCCCTGCTGGCGCTGCTTGCCTCGTGCTCGGCGGCGGCCCCGGTTCTGACCGACCCCCTGTCGGCATTCGACATGCCGAGCGCCACTGAAAAGGGCTATGCTGCCCTGGCCGCCCGGAATTATCCGATCGCGGTGCGCTGGCTGTCGCTGGTTGCGACCGAAAAACCGGACGATCCCTATCTGATGCTCGATCTGGCCGCGGCGTATCAAAAGCTCGGCAAGTTCGACGACGCGCAACGGCGCTATCAGATTTTGGTCGATACCGCGGCCGATGTGATCCCGGCCAAGGTGACCGACCCGGCGTTGCGCGGCAAATCCCTGGCCGAAATCGCCGCCGCCGATCTGGCATTGTGCGCCTCCTGCGATCTGCCGAACGAGGCGCGCGAGGGCTATGCCGCGCTGGGTGCCGGAGACAATGCGACGGCGCTGCACCGCCTGTCCGACGCCGCCGCGGTCAAACCGGACGATCCCTATCTGCGCCTCGATCTGGCCGCGGTTGCGCGCAAACTCGGCAAATTCGACGAGGCGCGATCAGCCGACGAGAAAACCGTCGAACTGGCACCGCCGGGAAAACCGGTGACCGGCGCACCGGCGATTCCGGGCCGGACGTTGGGCGACATCGCCGCGGCGGATCTTGGGGCGTTGCCGAAGTAGGGCGTGGGCAAGCCCAAAGCCGGAGCGATGAAAACAGTATCGTTCGTGGGGTTCCCGCGGTCGCCCAGGTCGTGCTATGTCGGGTGAGCGTTCCAGTGCTTCCCAGAAGTAGCCGTCAGATTATGAATCTGGTCCGGTATGCGGGCACTACAGAAACGATCACAGAGCCGGCGGGGCGCGCTACCCGGAAGCCTTCCGCTTCCTGTCGGCCTATCTCAAGATCCTCTTGTGGACTTTTTTGTTCTCTTCATCGCGGAGGCCGTTTTTGCGTCGACGCCGCGCTTGGTGAGGTCGATCCCGATCACTCTGATGTCTTCAATATTGGGAAACCGGGTCGAAAGCAGTTCCCAATGACTCTGAAGCGTTTCGATCAGGGCGCCGAAACTCTCGGCGCGCTTGCCATCTGGCAAATCCCAACTGCTCTTGG
>JAXDMU010000053.1:0-5744 GCA_034665905.1 Aliidongia sp.
CGCACGCCTCGCCCCACCGATAGGTCAGCGTGCCGCTGGCGCCGACCACGCCGCTGCCCGGTTTGGCGCGCTCCAGGCTCATGGCATAGATCGCCTTGTGCGGCATCACCTCGACCGCGCGACAATCGTTTGCCCCGGCGGCGAAAGTCACCGCGACGAGCGTCGCCGTAAGCCTGATTTTCATAGTGCCACCCACTCCCTGACCCGCGACGGTCCCGTAGGGAACCGCCGGATGCAACAATCGGCCGCGCTCGACGATCGGCGCAAGCACGCGCGTCACGCCGGTCGCGGCGCTTTCGCGGGCGGCAGGCGCAGATCGATATGCAACTCACGCAGCCGTGCCGGTGGGACCGGCGACGGGGCCTGCATCAGCAGATCCTGGGCCTGCTGATTGAGCGGGAAAGCAATGACCTCGCGGATATTCGGCGTGTCAGCCAGCAGCATGACGATCCGGTCGATGCCGGGTGCCGAGCCGCCATGTGGCGGTGCGCCGAATTTGAACGCGTTCAGCATGCCGCCAAACCGGCTTTCGACCTCTTCGGCCGAATATCCCGCGATGGCGAACGCTTTGTACATGATATCTGGGCGGTGATTGCGGATGGCGCCGGAACTGAGTTCGGTGCCGTTGCACACGATATCGTACTGGAACGCCTTGATGGTCAGCGGGTCCTGGTTTTCCAACGCCTCCAGCCCGCCCTGTGGCATCGAGAAGGGGTTGTGGCTGAATTCGACCTGGCCGGTATCCTCGTTCATCTCGTACATCGGGAAATCGACGATCCAGCAGAATTTGAAGATGCCGGTCTCGCACAGGCCCAGATCCTGGCCGAGCTTCATGCGCAAGGCCCCGGCGAGCCGCGTCGCGGGCGCCTTGGCGTCCGAAACGAAGAACACCGAATCGCCGTCGCCCGCCCCGGTGATATCCTTGAGCCGGGCCAGCCGGGCTTCGTCGAGGAACTTGGCGATCGGCCCCTTGGCCTGGCCCTCGGCGAAGGTGACGTACCCCAACCCCTTGGCACCCTGCTCGACCGCCCAGTCATTGAGCTTGTCGAAGAAGCTGCGCGGCCGCACTGCGGCACCCGGCGCGCGGATCGCGCGCACGATATGACCCTTCTCCAGCGCCTTGGCGAAGACCGCGAAATCCGAGCCGGCGAAGACCGCGGCCCCATCGGCGATCAGCAGCGGATTGCGCAGATCCGGCTTGTCCGAGCCGTATTTCAGCAGCGCGTCGTCATAGGTGATGTGCGGAAACGGCGCCGGGGTGACGGTGCGGCCGGCGGCGAATTCCTCGAACACGCCGTGCAGCACCGGCTCGATCGTCGCAAACACGTCTTCCTGGGTGACGTAACTCATCTCGAAATCGAGCTGGTAGAACTCGCCCGGCGCCCGGTCGGCGCGCGCATCCTCATCGCGAAAACAGGGCGCGATCTGGAAATACCGGTCGAATCCGGCGACCATCAGCAATTGCTTGAATTGCTGCGGCGCCTGTGGCAGGGCGTAGAACTGGCCGGGATGCAGCCGGCTCGGCACCAGAAAATCGCGGGCACCCTCGGGCGAACTCGAGGTCAGGATCGGCGTCTGGTACTCCATAAAGCCCTGGGCGATCATGCGCTGCCGGATCGAGGAAATCACCCGGCTGCGCAGCACGATATTGGCGTGCATCGCTTCGCGCCGAAGGTCGAGGAAACGGTATTTCAGCCGCATTTCCTCGGGATATTCCGCATCGGTATTGACCGGGAACGGCAAGGGCTCCGCCTCGGTCTGAATCAGCAACTCGCCCGCCTGCACCTCGATTTCCCCGGTCGAGAGGCCGGTATTGACCGTCTCGGCCGACCGCGCGACGACCCGGCCGGTTACGGTGACGACGCTTTCGAGCCGGAGCGCCTCGACCGTCCGGAAGACCGGGCTGGCACTGTCGAGCACGCATTGCGTGACGCCGTAATGATCACGCAGATCGAGGAACATCAAATGACCATGATCGCGCTTGCGATGAACCCAGCCGCTGATCCGAACGGTCTTGCCGGCATCGCCGAGCCGCAACGCGCCGCAGCTATGGGTCCGATAGGCATGCATAGGAGAGGGCCTTCTTCACTGGAATTCGGTATCCGAGGGGCCATGACGGCCGCCACGGAAAGCCGGCTAGAGCACATCGGCGCTTGGTCTTTGTCAAGCATTCGTCTGGCAAAAGCCTCGCGGGTGCCGGCGGCAAATATCGCCGCGCGCCCATTTCGGAGCCAGATTCGCCTCACACCCGCCTTTGCCGCGCCCAGCGAACCGTGTATAACAATCTAATGGAACTGATCACCGACTCAAGCGCGCTTGCCGATTTCTGTGCGCGCCAGACCGCCGCCGATTTCGTCACCGTCGACACTGAATTCTTGCGCGACAAGACGTACTGGCCGCAGCTTTGCCTAGTGCAGATCGCCGGCCCGACCGAGGCCGCGGTGATCGACGCGCTTGCGCCCGGTCTCGACCTCGCGCCGCTTTTGGCGATGATGGCCGATGCCAGCTTGCTCAAGGTGTTCCACGCCGCCCGGCAGGACATCGAAATCTTCTTTCATCTGAGCGGCACCGTGCCGAATCCGGTGTTCGATACCCAGGTCGCGGCGATGGTGTGCGGCTTTGGCGATGCGGTCAGCTATGAGACGCTGGCGACTAAGCTGGCCAATGCGCGGATCGACAAATCGTCGCGCTTCACCGATTGGGCACAGCGGCCGCTGACGCCGCGCCAGCTCGAATATGCGCTGGCCGATGTCACCTATCTGCGCATCGCCTATACCAAGCTCAGGGCCAAGCTCGACAAATCCGAGCGCGCCTCGTGGCTCGACGAAGAGATGGCGGAACTGACCCATCCGGATACCTACCGGCTCAACCCGACCGAAAGCTGGAAGCGGCTCAAGACGCGCGGCGGCAATCGCCGCTTCATGGCGATCCTGTCCGAACTGGCCGCGTGGCGCGAAGTGGCCGCACAGCAGCGCGACATTCCGCGCGGCCGGATTCTGCGCGACGAAGCCCTGCTCGAAATCGCCTCGCACGCGCCCAAAACCATCGACGAACTGGCCCGCATCCGCGGCCTCGGCCGCCCGGTCGCCGAGGGCAAGCTCGGGGCCGAGATGCTGGACGCCGTGTTGCGGGGACTGCAAACCCCCGAGGCGGACGCCCCGGCGCCGGCCGCGCGATCGGACCTGCCGCCGGGTCTGGGACCGCTGGTCGAATTGCTGCGCGTGCTGCTGAAGCTGCGCTGCGAAGATCATGACGTGGCCCAGAAGCTGGTGGCCAATTCGACCGATCTGGAACTGATCGCGGCGGAGGATCACGCCGAGGTTCCGGCCCTGCATGGCTGGCGCTACGAGGTGTTCGGTCGCGATGCGCTGGCGCTCAAACAGGGCAAGCTGGCGCTGACCGCGCGTGGCCGGCGACTCCAAATCGTGGCGCTGGACGATCGGGACGAGACCGAAGCGCTGAGCGCGCGGGGTTAGCCGTCAGGGCGCACGGCCGCCGAGAACAAGCCCGAATCGCCTTCGCTTTCGGCCCGGCGGCGTTCCAATTCCTGATTGTAGCGGCGAAGTGCATAGGCTTCGGTCAGATAGCCGATGATCTCCATCGCCTCGGCACTATCCACGACCGGCAGCGTCTCGCTCTGGGCATCGGCGAATTTTTGCAGCGCGGTGCGGACATCCTCGCCCGGCAAAAGATAGGTGCTGGCCGGATGCGCCAGATCACCGGCCGTTAGATCCTCGGGCGATGCCGGCAGATCGGGGCCGTGCAGTTCGATCAGATCGACGATGCCGGCCAGTCTTTTGCCATTCACGGCGAAGACTCGCTTGGTACTGCCGATCGGAAACAATTTACGCAGCGAAGCGACGCTCATCGCGACCGGCACGGATTTGGGATCGGTTCGCATCAGCCGGCCGACGCGGAACTCGTCGAGCCAGCCGACATCCTCTGGGCTGCGGATCTTCAGGCCGCGCAGGTGAAACCGCCACGTCGCAAAGGAATAGCCGAACCAGTGCCGAACGGCGACGGTCGTGGTGAGAACCCCGACCAGCACGCCGATCGTCGCCGAAAAATCGCCGCTGCCTTCCAGCACCAGCAGGATCATGGTCACGGGTGCGCCGATGATGCCGGCGGCAACACTCGCCATGCCGACCAGCGTATAGGCCAGGGGATCGATGCCAAGTGTCGGCAGCACCGCGTCGCCGAACTGCGAGGCGGCACTGCCGAACAGGCTGCCGATGAAAATCGCGGCGCTGAACAATCCGCCGCGGAATCCTGAACCAATCGAAATTGCCGAGGCCAGGATTTTGGCTGCGATCAGGCCGATCAGATAAGGTAGGGCGAAGCCCAGATGGAGATTGGCGACGATGCCACCATGGCCGCTGCCCAGGATCTGGGGATAGACCAGCGCGATCGCCGACACGGCGAAGCCGCCGATGCCCGGACGCAGCCAGTTCGGCACCGAACGCCGGCGAAACCATTGCTCGGTCATGGTCACGCCCTGCATGACCACGATGCTGAGACCGGCGCAGGCCAAACCCAGCACGACGAACAGCAGATAATCCGCCGGTGCGATATGGACCGGACGCTCGACCACGAAGCTGGGTTCGGTGCCGAAGGTGGCGCGGGCGGTGAGCGTGCCGGCCAGGGCGGCGACCGCGACCGGCGCCAGATTGCCCAGCGTATAGCGGCCGATCACCAGTTCGAAGGCATAGAAGGCACCGGCCAGCGGCGCATTGAACGCGGCAGCAATCGCGGCCGCCGCACCACAGCCGACCAGCATCCTGAGATCGTCGCGCCGCAGCCGCAATAGGATGCCCATGCGCGAGCAATAGCCGGCCCCCAATTGCGTATAAGCCGCCTCCAGCCCGACCGAGGCGCCGAAACCGCCGGACAGCAGTGTCATCACCGCGAGGTTGATGCTGTCGGTCAGCGACATGCGCCCGCCATAAAGCGCATTGGCCTCGATCGCATCGACGATGTCGCGCGGACGTCGGCGGCGAATCGCCCAGCCCAGCGCGCCGATCACCAGCCCGCCGCCGCACGGCATCACCAGCACCCGCCACCAATCGAGATTGTAGCCGTCGCTCAGATGCCCCAGCAGCGGGATGTCGAAGGCCACGGCATGAAAGGCGGCAATGCCCCGGCGCAGCAGTACCACCCCGAACCCGGCACCCACGCCGAGCAGGGCGGCAAGTGCGACCAGCCCGATCTCGTCATCGCGCATGCGTCCTTGGGCAAAGCCGCGCAATTCGCCACCGACAAGTGTGACCCATCGGCGAAGCTTGCCGACCGAGGCGTTCGGATGAAGCCGCTCGGTCATGTCTGCGGGACGACCCGGCGGCCGGTCGGATGCAGCGTCATTCAATCGAAATCGAAATCAAGTGGGGAACGGGTTGTATTCATGGCATCACAACAATCGATTCAATAGAATGTTCTGACAGTGCAACGTCAGAAACGGGATATTAACCATGGCATGACATCATCGACGAGAATAAGCTCGTTTCTATCACGTAATTCGGTGCAGAATACAAAATATCTACCGATGGTGGGCTATTTTTCTGGAATTCTGCAATCTGATAGCGGATCATGCGGGTGGATTAGGCTTCTTTCGTGAAAAGGTCACTGCTGTCCGGTTAAGCGGCGGTTGGTTACGTCTAACGGGCTGATTTAACGTGTATTTTCGGCTGAATCGCGTGGTGTCGATTTGAACTTGCTCTGGCACTCTTCGGAGGATTTCCGAGGAGGCC
>JAXDMU010000054.1:0-2864 GCA_034665905.1 Aliidongia sp.
AATCCCGAGCGCATCCTGATTGCCGCGGAGGCGATCGGGCTCGGCCGCGTCGCGCTCGATCAGGCGACCCGCTATGCCGGCGAACGCACGGTGTTCGATCGCAAGATCGGCCGGAATCAGGCGATCCAGCACCCGCTGGCGGAATGCTGGATGGCGTTGGAAGCGGCCGATCTGATGATGTACCGAGCCGCTTGGGCCTATGATCGCGGCGATGAATGCGGCGCGGCCGCCAACGCCGCGAAATTCCTCGGCGCCGAAGCGGGGTATCGGGCGTGCGAGACCGCCGTCATGACCCATGGCGGCTATGGCTATGCCAGGGAATATCATGTCGAGCGCTATCTGCGCGAAAGTCTGATCCCGCGCCTGGCGCCGGTCAGCCCGCAGCTGATCTTGTGCTACATCGCCGAAAAAGTGCTGGGCCTGCCGAAATCCTATTGAGCGCGCCATGCCAGTGCCGGGACACGGAAATTCACATCGAATCGGACGAGATTGTCTAAAATTTTTGGAAAATTTTTATCAAACCCAAATAATAAACTCGGCCATCTAAACGAAAAATGCACGAATACCCTGATACAAGTTCCTCATTACTGTGGCATTGATACAGCGTGCACTAGTGAATTGGTGAGACGGCAGCACAGTTCGGGAAACGTCTCAATCGTCCGCTGCGGGGCTACAAAGCGGACGATTGAGACGGGTTTCTTTGAGGGAATCCAATGACACATCTCATACGAAAGCTAAGTACCCTCGGTTCCGGGATCGCTCTGACGGGGGTTATCGGCCTCTGCGCATTGCCGGCCGCGGCGGCAACTTATGACGATGCCACCGGCAGAGTCGCCCTGACCTATGGGTCGATGGCCAAAGCCAGCCTCGGTGCCAACGCGAACCTCAACGGTGCCGTGTCGTTTCCGGCCAACAACGCCTGGAACACCGACATTTCCAGGTCTGCGGTTGACCCGAATTCGGGCAATCTGATCGCCTCGATCGGCATCAGCGTCGGACTGCATCCCGATTTCGGCTCGGGCACCGACAATGGCGGGATCATCGGCATCCCCTATGTCGTGGTCGATAAACAACAGGCCGAGGAACCGATCGTTTTCACCGCGTCTGGCGACCAAAGCGACCCTGGCCCCTATCCGGTGCCCGTCAATGCACCGATCGAAGGTCAGACCACGAACGGTTCACCCAATACCGGCGATCGCCATGTGCTGGTGATCGATCGCGCGACCAATCGGCTGTTCGAGATGTTCTTTGCCTTTCCGCAGCAAAACCGTAGCTGGCAGGCCGATTCGGGGGCCGTGTTCCACTTGGACTCGAACAATGTCCGTCCGACGGCCCAGCCCGGCTGGACCAGTGCCGACGCCGCCGGTTTGCCGATCTTTCCCGGTCTCGCGCGCTATGAAGAGGCTCATGCCGGTCTGATCCCGCACGCCTTGCGCTTCACCGTAGCCCATTCGCGTGCCGCCTATGTGCCGCCGGCCACCCATTTCGCATCGAGCAATCCGAGCGCAAATTTGCCGCCGATGGGCATGCGGGTCCGGCTCAAGGCCGGGTTTCGCATCCCCGCCAGCTTCAGCCCGGAAGTCAGGGCGATTCTGACCGCCCTCAAAACCTATGGCATGATCGTGGCCGACAATGGCGCCAACTGGTTCGTCAGCGGGGCACCCGACCCGCGTTGGAACAACACCGATCTCGTGACCCAGCTTCGGCAGGTATCGGGTTCGAATTTCGAAGTGGTCAAGATGACGGGCGTGGTAACTCAGTAAGAGAAAGTTACTTCCTAATGATTTCCGTCCGGTCGGCAATAACCACCGCCGCCCGGACATCACCAGCCTTGGCCGCAGCGATATCGATGTTACCGCACCGGTTCGCGCGGCAACCAGGAATACCCGCAATGAGGGCAGTTCATTGCGTGTCCACGCACCTCTTCCTTGATGATCTCGTGCGTTTCGACCTGGGACATGCCGAGTTCCTTGCCCATGGTTTCGATCGCTCGCCTGTCGGTCTGGGTGATTTGCCCCGTAGCGAGGTCGGTATCGACCAGATGGCGGAGTTTCTGGCGCCGCAGCCGTAACTGCTCCATGAAGCTGACGGTCAGCACGCCGGAAAAGAGTGCCAGCGTGCCGATGCCGGTGATCGAGACGAGACCGCCGACGATCTTGCCGAGCGGCGTTACCGGCACGATATCGCCATAGCCGACCGTGGTCAGCGTCTCGATGCCCCACCACATGGCGGCCGGGATCGAGCTGAACACGGTCGGCTGCGCCTCGCCCTCGATCAGGTACATCAGCGACGCGCTGATGATCAGCGTCAGCATCAAGGTGAACAGGATCGCACCGATGGCGCTGGCTTCTTCGCGAAACACCGACCAGAGCAAGCTGAAGGTGGTCGAATGCCGGCTGAGCTTGAGCAGCCGCATCAACCGCATCAATCGAAGCACCCGCAGATCGCCGGCCCCGAACAGGCCCAGGACGCCGGGCAGGATGGCGATCAGGTCGATCACCGAAAAGAAACGGGTTGCATAGGCGACTCGACCCCACACCGGGTGCCGGAAACGACCATTCACGCGATCAACCGCGCTCCAGATCCGCAGCAGATATTCGGCGGTGAAGGCCGCGGTCGCGATCTGCTCGATCCACCACAGGGTCGGCTCGTAGCCCAGCCGAATCTGCTCGACCGATTCCAAGATCACCGACGCGACATTAATCACGATCAGGATGACGATGAACGCACCGACCGCCCGACTAGCCCGGGTCGGTGGAAGACTGTGATCGAGCAGCGCGTTGACGCGCCGCCGCAGGGAGACGAGCGATGGCATGGCGGATCGAGCCTAGCGCAACCGGAGTCGCTTGGCGATTGCGTTCGTC
>JAXDMU010000055.1:0-6609 GCA_034665905.1 Aliidongia sp.
AAGGGATTGCCAATTTCGCTTGTTCCAAGTGTATGGTCTTTGGAACAGAGGAATAATGCTTTGCTTTTCGCCATCAAAGTATTGAACAATTCGGACTGGATTTGCTTCCATGATTTTTCCTTATGAATGACACTACAACCGCCCGCCTGTTTTGTTTGGAGCGACGGACACCAACTTTGAGCAACTGTTCCAGCATCCCCGTTGGTCACTTCAAATTCCCCAGCTTATGGCCACCCAAAAATCCCCCAGGCAGGACGTTCAGAATTGTTGATCAAGAGTAGTGCATGATTTTTCGGGGTTATGCAACTTCGTATTTCCACTAGTGTGCCGAGTCGTTCATAATGCGGGGTACAACCTTTTCAATTTCACGCGCGCGTCATCGGTTTTGAAGCGCCAGTCGGCTTTGGCGTGCTTGCTGTTGCGGTCACGCTCCGAGGCTTCGACCTCCTGTTTGAGCTTTTCCTGATCGGGGATTCGTCGGGCGAGACACTGGCACGACAGAACGCTGAGTTCGGCTTCGGCCATATCGAGCCAACTGCCGTGTTTGGGCGTGTAGTGCCACTCGAACCGTTCCACGAGGCGACGCGCCTCGGCGGGCGGAAAGGCTTCGTAGAGGGAAGCAGGCTTGTGGGTGTTGAGGTTATCCTGGACGAGCACGATTTTCTTCGCATGAGGGAAGTGCGTATCGGACAATTCCTTGAGCACCTGGGCATAATCCAGCGCGGTATGGCGATCGGTTACCTTGACATGCCGCCAGCCTTCCAACGGTGCAAACATCATGAACAGATTGGCCGTGCCGTTGCGCCGGTATTCATAATCGTATCGCGCGACCTGCCCTGGCTTGGCCGGGATTGGAATACGCGTTTCGACGAGGAGTTGCTTCGACGTCTCGTCCAGGCAAACCATGGGGTATTCAGGGTCATGCGGCCTTTGATAAACCTCCAGAATGTCTTCCATGGCGGCGACAAACGCGGCGTTGGCGCCGGGCGGAATGACCCATTGCTGCTTCAGATGCGGTTTGAGAATGTTTTTTTAAGCGTACGCCCGATTGTGTTGTCGCTGGCGCGTTCGACGATGTTCAACTCGACGACCTTTTCCTCCAGCAACTGTAACGTCCACCGTGCCCGCCCCGGTGGCGGTTCGGAGCAGGCAAGCGTAATCAGGCGGGCTTCGGCCACCCCGTCAAAAATCCGCTTCCTCGCCGAGTTTGGCGAGTGCTTGCGGGTCAGCGCGGCCTCAACGCCCTCTTCAACCAACCGCTGCCGCGTCCGAGCAACGGTATCGACGCTCGTCTCCAAAGCCGTCGCGATCTGCTGATCGCTCCAGCCTTCTCCCGTATCAGAAGCGTCCGCTTTCAACAGGATGCGGGCCTTCAGCAGCTTTTGCGCCGGGTGCTTACCGGTCTGAATCAAAGTCGTGAGACGCTCGCGCTCCTCTTCGCTCAGATCCACGACATATTTCTTTACGGCGATCTCTTTCCTGACCATGAACCCGCTCCAGCAATATGGACCGAGCTATCGAATCGAAAAATAACCGCGAAATCAATGACGAAACACACTAGCTACATAATTCCGGATTTTCGGCCAAGCGACAGGCCCGAACGCCGGTAAAGCGTCATCGTCCCCGCACCTGCCCGATATCGCGCACCGCACCGCGCGACGCGCTGGTGGTGAGTGCTGCGTACGCCTGGAGTGCCGGCGAGACGACCCGGTCGCGCGCCGCCGGTTGCCAGGCCGCGTCCGCCCGGCTGGCGCGGCGCCGGGCCAGTTCCTCATCGCTCAGCGCCACGCGGATCGAGCGGGCCGGGATGTCGATCTCGATCCGATCGCCCTCTTCGATGAGCGCGATGGCCCCGCCTTCGGCCGCTTCGGGCGAGACATGGCCGATCGACAGGCCCGAGGTGCCGCCGGAAAAGCGGCCATCGGTGACCAGCGCGCAGGCTTTGCCCAGCCCCTTGGATTTGAGGTAACTGGTCGGATAAAGCATCTCCTGCATGCCCGGCCCACCCTTTGGCCCTTCATAGCGAATCAGCACGACATCGCCCGCCTGAATCCGGTCGCTCAGAATCGCCTCGACCGCTTCTTCCTGGCTTTCGAAGATCCGCGCCGGGCCGGCGAAGACGAGAGAAGCGGGATCGACCCCGGCGGTCTTCACGATGCAGCCTTCGAGTGCGATATTGCCGTAGAGTACGGCGAGGCCGCCATCGCGGCTGAAGGCGTGCGCGGCCTCGCGGATCACGCCGCCGGCACGGTCGAGATCGAGTGCCTCATAGCGCCGGTCCTGGCTGAATGCCTCAATCGTGCGCACGCCGCCGGGGGCGGCCCGGAAGAAATGCCCGAGCGCGCCGTCGTTCGAGCGGGTCACGTCCCAGCGCGCCAGCGCGTCGTCGAGCGAGGCGGCATGGACCATCGCGACATCGCGGTTCAGCAGCCCGGCCCGGTCGAGTTCGCCCAGAATGCCGAAGATGCCACCCGCGCGATGGACATCCTCGACATGGACATTCTCGACCGAGGGCGAGACCTTGCACAGCACCGGCACGCGGCGCGACAGGCGGTCGATATCGGCCAGCGTAAAATCGACCTCGCCCTCATGCGCCGCCGCCAGCAGATGCAGCACGGTGTTGGTCGAGCCGCCCATCGCGATGTCGAGCGTCATGGCGTTTTCGAAAGCGGCGCGGCTGGCGATGCTGCGCGGCAGCGCCGTCGCGTCGTCCCGCTCGTACCAGCGCCGGGCCAGATCGACGATCGTTCGGCCGGCGCCGAGGAACAGCCCCTTGCGATCGGCGTGGGTCGCAAGCACTGTGCCGTTGCCGGGCAGCGCCAGCCCGAGCGCCTCGGTCAGGCAATTCATCGAATTGGCCGTGAACATGCCGGAACATGAGCCGCAGGTCGGACAGGACGAGCGCTCGATTTCCAGCGCGTCCGCATCGCTGACCTTGGGATCCGCCGCGGCGACCATGGCATTGATCAGATCGATCGCGCGGCTTTTGCCGCCGACCGTGATCTTGCCGGCCTCCATCGGCCCTCCCGAAACGAAAATCGCCGGGATGTTGAGCCGAAGCGCCGCCATCAGCATGCCGGGGGTGATCTTGTCGCAATTGGAGATGCAGACCAGCGCGTCGGCGCAATGGCCGTTGACCATATATTCGACCGAATCGGCGATCAATTCGCGCGACGGCAGGCTGTAGAGCATGCCGCCATGGCCCATGGCGATGCCGTCATCGATCGCGATCGTGTTGAATTCCTTGGCGACCCCACCGGCCGCCTCGATCTCTCGCGCGACCAGCTGGCCCAGATCCTTCAGATGGACGTGGCCCGGCACGAATTGCGTGAAGGAATTGGCGATGGCGATGATCGGCTTGCCGAAATCGCCATCCTTCATCCCGGTGGCCCGCCACAGGCCGCGGGCACCGGCCATGTTGCGTCCGTGGGTGCTGGTGCGCGAGCGATAGGCGGGCATGATGCGGCATCCGGCGATGGCGGAAGGGGCGGGAACGATAGCGCGCGCCGGCCGGGCGCGCGAGGTTCTTGTAAATGGCGTGACCGCCTACCCGGGGGAAGATCGCCCATCGTTTTGTGGTATGGATCACCCGAATTTCCGACAGAGAGACGATATGGCGAAATTGCTTGGCCGCTTCCGGCATGTGAACAAGGGACAGGTCATCGAGGAGGGGCGCGAGATCGAGTTCCGGATCGAGATGAAGTCCGGCGATCTGGTCACCGTGCAGATGACGCTGGCCGAAGTGCCCGTGCTGGTCCGGTTTCTGGAAAATCTGGCGCTGAAGGCGGCCGAGGACTGACCGGCCGGCTACGACCGGCTCTCATACAGGCTCTCCAGCAACGCCCCGTAAGTCTGGCGGATCATGTGGCGTTTGATCTTGAGGGTCGGGGTCATCCGGCCGTTGGCGACGGTGAAGGCTTCGTCGATCAGCACATGGCGGCGGATGCGCTCGACCGGCGTCAGCTCGCGATTGACCGCGGCGATGGCAGCGGCGACGCTGCGCTGCACCACCGGGTGGCGGCTGGGCGGGATCGGCTGGCCGTCTTCGCCCGGCACCGCGGCGAATTTCGCCAGCAATTCGTCTGACGGCACGATCAGCGCCACGACATAGGGCTTGCGGTCGCCATAGACCATCGCCTGACCGATGCCGTCCTGGAGGGTGAGGAAACTCTCGATGCGGGCCGGCGAGATCATCTCGCCGCCGGTATTCTTGATGAAATCGCGCTTGCGGTCAGTGATCTTGAGATAGCCATCCTCGTCGATCAACCCAATATCGCCGGTATGGAGCCAGCCGTCGCGGATAGCGCGGCCGGTCGATTCGGCATCCTGCCAATAGCCCAGCATGACATTGGGGCCGCGCACCAGAATCTCGCCATCCGCCGCGATCTGGATTTCGACCCCGTCGAGCGGCGGGCCGACGGTATCGACCTTGATTTTGCGCGGCAGATTGACCGAAATGACCGGCGCCGCCTCGGTCTGGCCGTAGCCTTGCAGCACATTGACGCCGAGCGCCAGAAAGAACAGCCCGACATCGCGGTTCAAGGGTGCGCCGCCGGAGACGAACGCCTTGAGCCGGCCGCCGAAGCGCTGGCGGACCTTACGCCGGACCAGATAATCGACCACCCGGTCCTGGAGCCGCTCCAGCGGGCCGAGCCGGCCGGTCTCGTAGCGCTTGATGCCGAGCCGAAGTGCCAGACGGAACAGTTTCAGCTTGATGCCGCCGGCCCGCTCGCTCGCCTGGGTGATCCGACGATGCAGCGTCTCCAGCAGGCGCGGCACCGCGGTCATCAGGGTCGGGCGCACCACCGGCAGATCGCCGGCCAGATTTTCCGGGGCGGAGAAATAGATCTGGGCGCCCAGCATGATCGGATAGATCAGCCCGGCCGTGTGCTCGTAGGAATGGGTCAGCGGCAGGAACGACAGGAACACTTCCTGGCCGACGCCGAAATCATTTTCCAGCACCAGCTTGGCGCCGTGGGCGTTCGACATCATGTTGCGGTGGCTGAGCATGACGCCCTTGGGCACGCCGCCGGTGCCCGAGGTATAGACCAGACAGGCGACATCATCGGGCTGAAGCGACGCCACCACCGCATCGATCTCGTCCGACGCTTCGGCCCCGGCCGCCAGGATCTCGTCCCAGCCATAGACATTGGCCGCGGTCTGCGCCTTGAGCGGCGCCAGCGTCACGATCGAACTCAGATAGTTCAGCTGGTCGGCCGCGCGCAGCACGCGCGGGGCCAGTTCGGGCGACAGGATGAGCGCGCGCGCATTGCTGTTGGCCAGGACGTGGCGGTAATCCTCGGGCGTGTAGGTGGTGTAGGCCGGCACGGTGACGGCGCCGGCCGACATGATCGCCAGATCGGCGATCACCCATTCCGGCCGGTTGTCGGCAATAATCGCGACCCGGTCGCCGCGGGCGATGCCAAGCGATCTGAGGCCGCGCGCCAGCAGCCGCACGCGCCGCGCCGTCTCGGCCCAGCCGAGCGGTGCCCAGACGCCATCCTGCTTGACCCACAGGAACGGGCTATCGCCCTTGCGGGCGGCCCAGTCGAAAAACATGGCGGGAATGCTCTGCCGTTCCGCGAGCGTCATGCCCAAACTCCTCCCCGATCGTCGAACGACGGCTTTCACCTTCACTTCACGAAGATGTGCCTTTCCTGGGCGTGTTGCGCAATGGCCGTTCCATGCTTGGCGCGGGCCGCCGGGCGGCTTATATGGCAATAGAGATTGTGCTGGAGAGATTATGACCGCAATGCCATCAACCGCGCCGGGCGACAAGCTGGGCGCCCTGCCGAACTGGAATCTGGCCGATCTCTATGACGGCCCGCACTCGGTTGCGCTGGAAGCCGATCTGGCACGGGCGCAATCGCTGGCCGAGGCGTTCCAAGCGCGCTGGGAAGGGCTGATCGCGACGCTCACCGGATCGGAACTCGCCGCCGCGATCACGGCGTACGAGCAAATCCAGGAATTGATCGGTCGGATCGGTTCCTATGCCGGGCTGCTTCATGCCGGCGATATGAGCGACGGCACGATCGGCGGATTCTATCAGACCACGCAGGAGCGGCTGACCGACATCGGCAGCGCGACGCTCTTTTTCACCCTCGAAATCAACCGGATCGCTGAGGGCGAATTCGCGGCGAAATTCGACGCTCCCGAGTTGGCGCGCTGGCGCCCCTGGCTGCGCGATGTGCGGGCCTTTCAGCCCTACCAGCTATCGGACGAGCTGGAAAAGCTGCTCTATGAGAAATATGTGACCGGTGCTGCTGCCTGGGTCAGGCTGTTCGACGAAACCATGGCGGATTTGCGCTTTCCGATCGGCGGTCGCGCGCTGACCAGCGCCGAGGCGTTCGATCTGATGAGCAACCCGGATCGCGCGACACGTCAGGCGGCCGGCCAGGCAATCACGGCCGGCCTCGGCAGTGCGGCCCGCACCATCGGCCTGATTCACAACACACTGGCCAAGGACAAGGAAATCGAGGATCGCCGGCGCGGCTTCGCCCAGCCGATCTCGTCGCGCAATCTGGAGAATCATGTCGAAGACGCGGTGGTGGATGCGCTGATCGGTGCCGCCAAGGCGGCTTACCCCGTGCTCTCGCATCGCTATTACCG
>JAXDMU010000056.1:0-6726 GCA_034665905.1 Aliidongia sp.
ATGATGATGTAGAGCACCCGATGCATGCCCTCGGCGGCGGCCTTCTCCCAGGGCAGCAGGGCGGGTAGCGGCGGCGGCCGATGGGTAAACCGCCACAGGATGCGCAGCAGTGCCGCAAGCAAAACCGTGATGCCGATCGATTTATGTAGCTGATAGAGCTGGAATTTCACCATCGGCGTGACCGGCCAATGGGTCATGGTCAGGCCGATGGCGATCAGTGCCAGGATGCCGAGTGCCATCAGCCAATGCAGCGCGATCGCAACCAGATCGTAACGCCCGGCTGCGATCGGCTTGCTCATAACGGGCGCTCCGGCCGGATCAGGTGTGCTCGAAGGCGGCGCTGATGATGAGGTCGACATCATCGCCGATCAGCGGCAGATAGGTCTTCACGCCGAAATCGCTGCGCTTGATCTTGCCGCTCAGCTCGAAGCCGACGGTGTATTTCTTGGCCAACGGATTCATGCCGGCGGCGTTGAACTTGACTGCGAGTGTCACCGGCTTGGTCACGCCATGCATGGTCAGAAGGCCGGTGACATCGGCCTTGTCCTTGCCGGTGAGTGCCACCTTGTCTGACTTGAAGACGATCTCGGGGAATTGCGCCGCGTCGAACCATTGGTTGCTCGTCAGCTCGCCATCGACCTTGGTGTTGCTGGTCGACATCGTACTCATCGGAATATGGATCTCGAAACTGCTTTTCTCGACCGCCTTGGGATCGAGATCGAGCGTACCGGCGACCTTGGTGAACTCGCCGTACCACGTGGTGAATTCCAGATGCGAGACGCTGAACAAGACGCGGGTGTGATTCGAGTCGACCGTATAGGTACCCGGCTGGACAGCGGCCGGATCATGGCTGATCGCATCGGTAGTGGCGGCCGACGCCAGGGTCGATGCAGCCAACAGTACCGCCGACAGGGCGATTGAAACCAGATTGCGAGACATGGACGATGACTTTCTATGGGATTGCGGATCGCAGAGCGCGAACCGGAAGGCCGGAGCGATCCGTCTGATACCGAGGCCGTGCCGATAAGAAAAGCGGAAAGACGCGGTCCCGTTACCCCTGATCCAGGCGAATTGCGACGAAATGCAGTTCGCCGCCGCGATCGACCAGCAACAGCATCGATTTGCGGCCGGCTTTCTTGGCCTCCTCGACCCGCTTGGTCAGATCGTCCAGCCGCTTGACCTCCTGCTCGCCGGCTTCGACGATGGCGTCGCCCGGCTTGATGTCGCGATCGCCGGCCGGGCCGCCCTTGGTCACATTGGTGACGATGACCGCGGCCGATTCGCTCAGCTGAAATTTTTCGCGTATTTGCGGCGTGGCTTCGGCCACCAGCAGCCCCAGCGCCTTGATTTGGGCCGGGGGTGCCGCCTTCTGATCGGTTTTGGCGATCGAGGCGGTCTGGACCGGATCCTTCTCCACCAACTCGCCGACCTTGACCTCGATCAGTTTTTCCTGGCGCTTGCGCCAGACCTTGAGCTTGATCCGCTGATCCACAGGTTCGTCGGCGATCATGCGTTCGAACCGGCGCGCATCGCTCACGTCCCGGCCATCGATCGCGAGCAGGACGTCGCCCGGCTGAATCCCGGCCTGCTGCGCCGGTGCCTTGTCGATCAGGCCGGCGACCAGCACGCCTTGGGGCTTGTCGAGGCCGAGCCCCAGCGCGACGTCGTCATCGACCGATTGGATGCGCGCGCCGAACCAGCCCCGCCTGGTGTGGCCATATTCCTTGAGCTGGGCGACGATGTTGCGGGCGAGCGTGGACGGAATCGCAAAGCCGATGCCGATCGATCCGCCCGAGGGCGAGAAGATCGCCGTATTGATGCCGATCACCTCGCCGGTCAGGTTGAACAGCGGGCCGCCGGAATTGCCGCGATTGATCGGTGCGTCAGTCTGGAGGAAATCGTCGTAGATGCCGTCATTGTTGCTGATCTCGCGCGCGCGCGCCGAGACGATGCCGGAGGTGACCGTGCCGCCGAGCCCGAAGGGATTGCCGACCGCCAGCACCCAGTCGCCGACCCGTTCCTGTTCGCTGTCGCCGAACTTGACGGCGCTCAGCTTGCGCTCGGTTTTGACGCGGAGCAACGCCAGATCGGTCTTGATGTCGCGTCCGACCAGTTCGGCCTTGAGCTTGGTGTCGTCTTGCAGGATGACCGTGATCTCGTCGGCATCGGCGATAACATGGTTGTTGGTGACGACGAGGCCGGCGGGATCGATGATGAAGCCGGATCCCAACGCCATCGCTTTGTGCGCCGGCTCCCCATGCCCCTGACGCTGGAGAAAATTCTTGAAGAAATCCTCGGACGGCGAACCGGGGGGCGCTTCGGCGTTCGGTTTCGCCTCGGCCTTGACGTTCTGGGTGGTCGAAATATTCACCACCGCGGGCAACAGCCTGGCCGCCAGATCGGCAAAGCCCGGCGGCTGCGATTGGGACTGCGCGGGGGCCGGCAGGGTGACGACTGAAACAACCGCCACGAAGCCGGCGCGCCGCAGCCACCGGCCGAAACCCTGCGCGCCGTTGCTGGTTTCGTTCACGGCAACTCTCCTCGTCTCGATAGGCGTCAAGGACCGGATGGTAGAACCAATCCGGCGAGCAAACCAGCGCGGAAGCGGCGGCGCTATTATTGACCCGCCGGCTTCGTACCCATCATCCCCTTGCGGCCGCTCATATAGCGAAAGAACTCGCTGTCGGGCGACAACACCATGGTGGTCGGCTCGTTGCCGCCGAACGCCTCGCCGTAAGCCTGGAGCGACCGGTAGAAATTGAAGAACTCCGCATCCTGATTATAGGCGTCGGCGAAGATCTTGGTGCTTTGCGCATCGCCTTCGCCGCGCAGGATCTGAGCTTGCTTGTTCGCTTCGGCCACGATGACGGTGACCTCCTTGTCGGCACGCGCCTGGATGCCGGCCGCCCGTTCGGCGCCCTCGGCACGGTATTCCTTGGCTTCGCGGTTGCGTTCCGACTGCATGCGCTGATAGATCGCCTGACTGTTTTCGGCCGGCAGATCGGCGCGGCGAATCCGCACATCGATGACTTCGAGGCCGAAGGATTTCGCCTCGATTGCGACATCGTCGCGGATCTTGCCCATGATCTGGCCGCGCTCGGGCGAGAGCAACCGGGACAGCACGATATTGCCGATCACGCGCCGCAGCGCGCCGTTGAGCACGACGCCGAGGCGCGGCTTCATCGCCTCCTCGGTGCCGACGGACTGATAGAATTTCAACGGATCGGCGATGCGATAGCGCACGAAACTGTCGACCACCATCCGCTTCTGATCGGACGCGATCACCTCGGCCGGCGGTGGTTCGAAATCCAGCACCTGCCGACTGTACTCGACGACGTTCTGATAGAAGGGCTTCTTGAAATGGAGGCCCGGAGCGGTGACGGTGCTGATATTCTCGCCGAACTGCTGCACCAGGGCCTGACTCGACTGTCCGACGATGAAGACGGAATTGGCGGTGACGAACACCAGCACGACCAGACCCGCGGCGATACCCCCTAACAGCATGCGGCTCATCGGCCGGTCCTCCCCTGGCTGATCGTAGGCTGTGCGGGCGCCGGTGCGGGCGGCTCGGGCGCTTTCGGCGATGCAAGCCCGGGCAGCGGCAGATACGGCATCACGCCCGCCGTCTTGTCGATCAGCACCTTGTTCACCTTTTTCAGAACCTGTTCCATGGTTTCGAGATAAAGCCGTTCGGCGGTTACGTCCTTCGAGACGCGATAGGCGTTCAGGACCGAAACGAAGCGCTGGGCATCGCCCTGTGCGCCGGCGACCACCTGCTGCTGATAGGCACCGGCCGCCTGCACGATCTTTTCCGCCTCGCCGCGGGCGCGCGGCACGACGTCATTGTGATAGGCTTCGGCTTCGTTCTTGGCCCGGTCGCGATCGGTCAGCGCGCGCTGGACATCGCGGAAAGAATCGATCACCTCGCGCGGCGGATCGGCTTTTTGTAACTGGACCTGGGTGATCTGCACGCCGGCATCATAGGAATCGAGAATGCTCTGAAGCAGGGCCTGGGTATCGGTCTCGACCTTGCCGCGGCCTTCGGCCAGCACGCTGGCGATCAGCGTCCGCCCGACGATCTCGCGGATCGCCGCCTCGCCAGCCGATTTTACCGCCTGTCCGGGATTACGGATCTTGAACAGGTAATCCTGGGCGTTCTTGATGACCCAGAGAACGGTGACATTGATATCGACGATGTTCTCGTCGCCGGTCAGCATCAATGCCTCTTCCGGCAATTCCTGACGTGCGTTGCCGCGCAGGCTCTCGCCCGCGACGCCGATTTCGGTGCGGTTGACCAGGGTCACCTTGGGCGTTTCGACGCTCTCGATCGGGCTGGGCAAATGGTAATGCAGCCCTGGAACGGTGGTTTCATGATAAGCGCCGAAGCGCATCACCACGCCCAACTCGTCCGGTCCGACGCGATAGATGCCGGTCGCCGACCACAACAGCAGGATGACGGCACCGGCCGCGAGTACGATCCCGCCGCCCCCGCCGCCCGGTATGATTTTCCTCAGGCGATCCTGAATGCGGCGAATCAGCTCTTCGAGATTGGGCGGTTGCGGCCCACGACCGCCCCCACCGGGGCCGCGACCCCAAGGGCCCTGACCGTTTCCGCCGCCCCAGGGGCCGCCACCGCCGCCCCCCTGTTCTTTCCAAGGCATGTCCTATGCACCTTTGCGCGTCCGCGACACATCGTTTGCGTCGGGTGAGGACGTCCTTATATCAAAGCGTTGCGGCGGCGTATCCCCTAACCGCACGAAGGCGTATACGAAATTCAACGGTGATCGTCCCCGATCTTGCAAAGGCGGCAACATGGCGCAGCTTGGTGAACAGCAAATCCTCGAAGCGTTGAAGGCGGTGAAGGACCCGGATCGGGGCGGCGACATCGTCGCTTTGGGCATGATCTCGGGGTTGGTGATCCGTGACGGTCATGTCGGTTTCTCGATCGAGGTCGATGCGGCGCGCGGGCCGCATCTGGAACCGCTGCGCAAGGCGGCGGAGCGCGCAGTCCAGTTGCTCGACGGAGTGCTGTCGGTCAGTGCGGTGCTGACCGCGACGCGTGCCGCGCCGACACCGGCGCACGGCCCGCGTCATGGCGCCGCACCGCGCGAGCCGTTGATTACCGGGGTGCGCGCGATCGTCGCGGTCGCCTCGGGCAAGGGCGGTGTCGGCAAATCGACCACGGCGGCCAACCTCGCCTGTGCGCTGGCCACGTTCGGCCTCAAGGTCGGGCTGCTCGATGCCGATGTCTACGGCCCCTCGATGCCGCGCCTGCTCGGCATTTCCGGCAAGCCGCGCTCGGCCGACGGCAAGATCATGGAGCCGATGCGGCGCCACGGCATCGCCTGCATGTCGATCGGCTTTCTCGTGCCGGAAGACACGCCGATGATCTGGCGCGGGCCGATGGTCATGGGCGCCTTGCAGCAGATGCTGCGCGATGTCGCGTGGGGGCCGCTCGACATCATGATCGTCGATATGCCGCCCGGCACCGGCGATGCACAGCTGACCATGGCGCAATCCGTGCCGCTGGCCGGTGCGGTGATCGTCTCGACGCCGCAGGATATCGCCCTGCTGGATGCCCGCAAGGGCCTCAACATGTTCAAGAAGGTCGAGGTGCCGGTGCTCGGCATCATCGAGAATATGAGCTATTTCTGCTGCCCCAATTGCGGCCATCGCAGTGAAATCTTCAGCCATGGTGGGGCGCGGCGCGAGGCCGCTCTGCTGGGCACGGAATTTCTGGGCGAAGTGCCGCTCGACATCGCGATTCGCGAGACGTCGGATGCCGGCACGCCGATCGTGGTCGCCGATCCGGCCTCGCCCCATGCGCTGGTCTACCGCGCGATCGCTCAGCGCATCTGGGACAAGGTCACCGGCGCCCTCGCAGCACCGGAGCGGCCCGCGCCGAAGATTTCGATCGAATGACGCGGGCGCTCGGATGTCACTCTTGCGGAACTGGATGAGGGGCCGGCGTTTCAGCGGGCGGGCGCAGCAGCGCCGTCAATTCGCCCCATTCGCGCTTGCTCATTCCGGCACTCTCGGCGGTCAGTGATTCGCCGGCCAGCATGCGGCGCACTGCGGCCAGTGCGGCCGCGGAAAACTGGGCGCCGCCCAGCCGGTGCTGGCGAAACGCCGCGGCGCACTGCGGCACCCACCGATCGAGCACGCCGATCATGGCATCGGCATAGACGCGGATCTCGTACTGCGCATGGGCGTCAGCCCGCAGGCTGAGGAAATTCAGCAGATTGTGCAGGTCGGTCTTCCAGTACCATTGCGTATAGAAATTCAGCGACAGATTCATCCGCGCCAATTCCCGCGCCAATCCTTGCCGCGCCGGATCGAGCGGATTGCCGGCCGCATCCTCGTTCAGCATCTCGGCATAATGCGCATAGGCGGTCTCGGCGTCCTGACGCAGCAGATCGAGCACGCGCGCCGCCTCGTCCCCCTCCAACACGGCGCCGCGGCCCTGCCGATTGATCTGGGATTGCGCGGCCAGTTGCGCCGGGGCGGGGATATAGAATTCCTTGTCGAGAATCGAATAGCGCGCCGAAATCTCGTTCACATTGGCCGTGCGGTGGCGAATCCATTGCCGGGCGACGAAGATCGGCAGTTTCACATGAAAGGCGATCTCGCACATCTCAAGCGGCGTCGAATGGCGATGGCGCATCAGATAATTGATGAGGGCCTTGTCCTCACTGACCTTCTTCGTCCCCCGTCCATAGGAGACGC
>JAXDMU010000057.1:0-5164 GCA_034665905.1 Aliidongia sp.
CGGCGACCTATGACGGCCTGTCGATCGCCTGGGCCGCGGTCGAGCATCTGCATGACCGCAACCGCTGCCGCGCCCTCTTCGCCACGCATTATCACGAGCTGACGGCACTCGCCACGACGCTGGCCGACCTCGCCTGCTACACCATGCGGGTCAAGGAATGGCAGGGCGACGTCATCTTCCTGCATGAAATCGCGCCCGGTGCGGCCGATCGCTCCTATGGCATCCACGTCGCCCGGCTGGCGGGATTGCCCAAGCCGGTGATCCAGCGCGCTGAAGCGGTGCTGGAAATCCTCGAACAGGGCGAAGCGGGGAGTGCGCTCACGAGGTTGGCCGACGATCTGCCGCTCTTCACCGCGGCCAAGCGCAGCCCGAAGCCGGCGGCACCGGTTGAGCCATCGGTGGTCGAAACCGCGCTCAAAGCGGTGAACCCGGACGAGCTGACGCCCAAGGGGGCGCTTGAGATGCTTTATACGCTCAAGGGCATGATCGCGGGATAACTGGTGTCGCACCCAAGGGTCTTCAGATTTTTCAACACTCGCTGGCGCTTGCTTGGCGGCGCGTCAGCTTGTACCGTCCAGCCCTCTCCCACTGTCGTGATCGTCCCCTCCGATGTGCTCTCTTTTCAATCTCGTGGTCGGCGCGCTCTCGCTCTATTACTGGGTTCTGATCGTTGCGGCGGTCATGAGCTGGCTGACCGCCTTCGGAGTCGTCAACCGCCATAATCGGGCGGTCGCGATGATCGACGATATGCTCTATCGCGTAACCGAGCCGGCGTTGCGGCCGCTCCGGCGGATGATTCCGCCGCTGGGTGGGGTCGATGTCTCGTTCATCGTGCTGATTCTGCTGCTGATCTTCGTGCAGAATTTGCTCTACGAGTATTTGTTCCGGGCCGCCTGTGTTTATTGACGGTAAAGCGGCAGCCGCCGGGCTGCGTGCGCAGGTTACCGCCGCTGCGGCCGGCTTGAAGGCGGCACGGGGGCTGGTGCCGGGCTTGGCGGTGGTGCTGGTCGGCGAAGATCCGGCGAGCCAGGTCTATGTCCGGTCCAAGGCCAGGGCGACCGTCGAATGCGGGTTTCATTCGGCCGAGCACAAGCTGCCGGCCCAGACCAAGCTCGCGGATTTGCTGGCGCTCATCGATGCCCTGAACCGCGATCCGGCGATTCACGGCATTCTGGTTCAGCTACCGCTGCCTGCCGGGCTCGATGAGGATGCGGTGATCGCCGCGATCGATCCGCAAAAGGATGTCGATGGGCTGCACCCGGCGAATGCCGGTGCCCTGTGGAACGGCTTGCCGGGGCTGGTGCCCTGCACGCCGCTCGGCTGCCTGCTGCTGCTGCGTCAGATCCATCCGGCGCTGTCGGGGCTCGATGCGGTGGTGATCGGCCGCTCCGTTCTGGTCGGCAAGCCAGTCGCCGGCTTGCTGCTGGCCGAAAGCTGCACCGTCACCATGGCCCATTCGCGCACCCGGGATCTGCCCGCGCTGTGCCGACGCGCGGATATCCTGATCGCCGCGGTCGGCCGGCCCGAACTGGTGCGCGGCGATTGGATCAAGCCGGGCGCCACGGTGATCGATGTCGGCATCAACCGGGTCGCGACCGATGACGGCAAATCGCGGCTGGTCGGCGATGTCGCTTTTGCCGAAGCGTCCCAGGTTGCCGGGGCGATCACGCCGGTACCGGGCGGGGTCGGGCCGATGACCATCGCCTGCCTGATGCGCAATACGCTGGTGGCGGCCTGCCGCATCGCTGCCATGCCGGAGCCGGTTCTCTGAATCGGCTGGTCGCTGCGGCGGTGGGCGCGCTGTTGCTTGCGGCCGGCGGCGAGGAGCCGGCACGGCATTACGATCTGTTGCTGGCCGCGCATGATTACGGCGCGCTCGCCACACAGCTAAAGCACGGCATGGAGACGCCGGATCTGATCCGGCCGACACTGGCCTGGGAACAGCAGCGCGTTGCTGCGGGCGGTTCGATTTTCGTCAGCGCCATGTACGCGCTCGATCTGCTGGCGGCCGGCCGCACCGCCGCCGAAAGCCGCGAGAACGCCGTCATCATGGCGCTCTACACCATCGCCGCGATCGAGACGGATGGTGCCAAATGCGCCGATCCGGCCCCGGCTGGGGCGCGACGCCGACAATTTGCCCGAATCCTGGCGCCGGTTTGGGGCGAATTGCGCAAGCTGCCCGACGAGGGGCTCGCCCGCGATCTGGCCCGTGCGCTGGCACAGGAGAGAACTGGTGCCGATGGCAGGCCGCCCGACGATTATCTGTGCCGCGGCCGAACCACCGATATCCCGGACGGGCTCGCCGACGCCGCCACCGAGCAAACGCCCCATTTCGCCCCCCGGGAAGACTGGATTCCGCGCCAAGTTGCGGCCCGCTCGCAATTGCCAGCGGCACTGGCCGAATTCGCCGCCCGGCTGAAACGCGGGGTGTGAGGTCGATTTCCGTTACCGGGCCGCGGCTGCGACCACACCACTTGGATGCAGATCGTGGTGCCGCAGTGCCGCCGCCGCCGCTTCGGCCGCTTCGCGGGTCGGAAAACCGCGGGTGACGACCTTGAAGCCGGCATGGCCGTGCTTATCGCGGCTTGCGATGAAGCGGGATGGCGTGCCCTGGATACTGAGCCGCGCCATGGTGAAGGTGGCGTCGTCCTCGGTCGTGAACTGACCAAATTCGATGACCCAGCGGCCGGACCCGGCGGCCGGATGCGGGACCGGGTCGCGGTCCGGCTGCGCCATCAACCGGGGTGGGGCCAGCATCTCGGCCAGCGTCGGGTCGGCCAGGGCGGTAGCGGGCAGATGGCCGGCATCGATCGCTTGGGACAGGCTTGCCAGATCCTGCTCTTCGGTCTTCAGCATCTCGCCCTGTTTGCGCCGCTGCTCCAGCGCCTGACCCAGCGCACGGTCGAGCGTGTCGCTGGCCGCGGCGATGCGGGCGGCTAGCGGGCGCTGACGGGCTTGGTCGGCATCGGGGGCGGCGAGTGCGGCACGCGGCGTGCGGGCCAACGCATTGGCCGCCGCCGCATCGTCGGTCAATTGGGCCGAGAGTGTGCCCAACGGCTCGGCGGTGTCGCCGAGTGCAGCCAGCGCCTTTTGTGCTTCCTGAAGATCCTTGATCAGCGCCGGGTTTTTCGGGACGGTGCCGAATTTGAGGCGTTGGGTCAGCGTCTCGATCAACGCGCGATACCGCAGCGCCAGATTGGTACGCTCCGCCGCCAGCGTCGAAAACGCCGCGACGTGAGAAGCGGCCGTCGCTTCCAGCGCCTCGATCTCATCGACCGGCTCGGCCGCCGCCCCGTAAAAGATCAGGCAAACCAGCCCGCAACCCAAAAGCCTGAGACGCATGATCGATCGAATTCCTATCAATCGAGGCCGAAGATCGTCGACTCCGCCGCTGCTGACGTACCATAAACGCGGCACGGGCAATATCAAACCGCCGATTGCCCGGCCGACGAGGGAACGGATGGCCGGCGATCCAGGATGAGCGAGCCCGTGATGTACCGCGATCCACCACCGCGATTTCTGCCGGCCGGCGATACAGCACTCGTCGTCGAGTTCGGAAGTTCGGTCGACCCGGCGCTGATCGCCGCGGTCCAGGCGCTCGACCGCGCGGTCGCGGCGGCGGCATTGCCGGGTGTGGTCGAGACGGTGCCGAGCTTTCGCTCGCTGATGATCCATTACGATCCGCTGGTGACCAGTGCCGCGGCGCTCGCCGCTTCGGTGGCCGGTCTTGATCGCGACGCACCGGTGGCCCTGACAGCCGCACGGCGCTGGCGGCTGCCCTGTTGTTATGAGGGTGAATTCGCCCCGGATCTGGCGTCGGTCGCGGTCGCGACCGGGCTGTCGGCACCGACGGTGATCGACGCTCATCGCGCCACGGAATTCACCGTCGCGATGCTGGGATTTCTGCCCGGTTGTCCGTTTTTGGCCGGTCTCGATGCGGCATTCGATCTGCCACGCCGGGCCGTGCCGCGCACCCGCGTGCCAGCCGGTTCGGTCGCCGTCGCGCAGAAGCTGAGCGTGATCTATCCGGCCGAAAGCCCCGGCGGCTGGCATCTGATCGGCCGCTGCCCGGTGCCGCTGTTCGATCCGGCGCGTGCGGTGCCGGCCCTGCTGGCGCCGGGCGATCTCGTCGGTTTTTTCGCGATCGGCGCGGCCGATTATGAACGGCTCGTCGCGACGGCCGATGATGCAGCCGCGGAGTATCGGCAAGCATGACCGCCCGCCTCGTGATCGATCATCCGGGTCTGGCGAGTTCGATCCAGGATCTGGGCCGCGTCGGATGGCAGCGCTACGGCGTTCCCGTCTCGGGCGCGCTCGACCCGCTGGCGGCCCGGCTCGCCAATGCGCTGGTCGGCAATGACCAGGGCGACGCGGTGCTGGAAATTCTGGCGCTCGGCCCGCGCTTTACCGTCGAGGCCGAGTCCGTCCGGCTGGCGCTGGTCGGGTCCGCCGTCGGCCTGCGCCTCGACGGTGTTGCCGTCGAGGCCGGGCGCAGCATCACGGCACATCGGGGCGCCAAGGCGGTCATTCCAGGGTTCACCGACAGCGCCTGCTGCTATCTGGCGGTCGGCGGCGGTTTCGATTTCGCGCCCGTGATGGGCAGCCGCTCGACCTATGCCCGCGGCGGCTTCGGCGGGCTTGGCCGAACGCTCAAGGCCGGCGACACGCTGCCGCTGCGGCGGCTCACCGCGCCGGCCGGCCCGGAGCGATGGGGTGGTGCGATTCCCTATGGCGACGGGCCGATCCGCATTGTGCCGGGACCGCAGGCCGATTGGTTCGCCCCCGAGTCGCTCGATTGCTTTTTTGCCGAACCCTACGACATCACCGCCGAGGCCGATCGCATGGGCATGCGGCTGGCCGGGCCGGCGTTGCGCCATACAGGCGGCTTCAACATCGCCTCGGACGGGATCGCGACCGGTGCGGTTCAGGTGCCCGGCACCGGACAGCCGATCCTGCTGTTGGCCGATCATCAGACGATCGGCGGCTATCCGAAGCTCGGCACCGTCGCCTCGGCCGATCTGCCGCGACTGGGCCGGTACCGTCCGGATCAGCAGCTTCGTTTCACCCCGATCGAGACCGAAGCGGCCGAAGCCCTGCGCCGTGATCAGGAGGCGGCATTCCGCCGCCTGATCGACCGGATCGCCCCCATAGCATCGGTGCCGCG
>JAXDMU010000058.1:0-8617 GCA_034665905.1 Aliidongia sp.
AAATCAAGCGTCCCCAGCGCCTCAGTCAGCCGGGGCAGTTTCGATGCCTCGACCGGATCGAGCAATCTGCGCGCTTCCTTGTGATCGATGCCGAGCGCCCGCGCCAGATCGGCCGCCGTCGCTTGACGCGCGGCAAGGGCCGCGTGCAGCGCTGCCTTGAGCGCGATTTCGGGCCGGGGGGCCACGACATAATGGGCGCGCCCGGCGACCGAAGGGGCCGGCACCGCCTCGCCATCGGTGAGACGGCCGGCGATCGCTTCGGTCAGGCAATCCGCGGCTTCTGCCCTCGCTTCCTCGATCGTCTCGCCATCGGTCAACGCCTCCGGGAGATCGGGAAAGCGGACCAGGAAGCGGCCGGCCTCGTCCGGTTCGATCAATGCGGGGTATTCGTATTTGCTCTGCATGGCCATTCTCCTAGCCGATATCGCCCTTGCCGAGGCCGAGATGGTCAAGCATCGCGGCTAACAGGCCGGGGCCGATCTCCTTGCGGCGGTCCTTCAGCGTTGTCTTGCGGTCGCCGAAATAAAGGGTGCCGTGGCTGCCCTTGCCCTGCCGCGTATCGAAGCGCACTTCGACGCCGCGGGCTTTGCCGAGCTTGGCGATTTTGCGCAGGAATTCGTCGCCGTTCATAGGTACCGATTGTAGGGGAAAAATCCCCTATATGGCAAGAGTAAACGGAAGGGGCCAGCTTCGCCCGGTTCCGGATGGTCAAGCCACTCCGCTGCAAGCGGGCCGTCATTGGCGATTAACAGCAACATCGCTGCTTTAAGTCGGGTCAGGTCATACCGGCCGGAACGAGACAATCTTTCCCAATCTTTCAGGAAGGATTTGGCGTAGTTGGCTACGCGCGGCGCGGCGGCCCGCTTACTTGCCGGTGTTCTTTTCAAGATCGGCGAATAATTCATCGGCGGTGGCGAACCGGGCGCGATGGTCGCGGGCGATCTCGTCGGCCTCCGCCATCGCGGCCCGCGTTTCCGCATTCGGCACCCGGACGGGGAAGGGGATCGCCTTTTCCACGGCAACGCGCCGCAGAAACAAGCGCACGGCATCGGAGACGGACAAGCCCATCGCGGCCAGTGTCTCCGTGGCTTGCGCCTTGGTCTGTTCGTCCACGCGAACGTGAACCATCGTCGTAGCGGGCATAGCGGCATCCTCCGCGTTCTGTGAGATACAATGTATCGCAGCTGGGCGATAAAAACAAGGCTGGTAGGGCTGCGTTGGGTCATTTGCGAACATCAATACCCCTGATCGACGCGCGCCGCTGGTTTGCCGACCTTGCTCATGCCGCTTCGGGCGCCGACAGTGGTCGTTAGAGCCCGTCCTGGAGCGCCGTGATGCGAGCACCGATTGAGGAAGAGGCCGCCGCCGTTCGGGTGCTTGCACATCGGCTTGGGTTGGGCTCGGTCACGCCCGTGCTCCTGAAGGCCGCGCACCACTCGATATTCCGAATTTCACCGCACCCAACGGTTGTAAGAGTTCAGTCCGCCTATCCGTCGGCGCATGCGCTCAGTGTGGCGCGGCTGGAGCTGGCGGTTGCCCGCCACCTCGCGGATCTGGGTGCACCGACGGTCGCGCAGGCTGATCCGGCCGTTGCGGGACCCCATCTGCTGGGGCGCTGCACAATCACGCTCTGGCCCTATGTGGATCATGGATCGAGGCCAGAGCGCGATGACGCGGCAGCGGCAGCGCAGGCTCTTCGAGCAATCCATCAGAGCCTGGCGAGCTTCGCGGGCGCGTTGCCGCCATTTACCGAGTCCCTTGCGAAGTGCGGGCGACTTCTCGCCGATCCGCTCGGGATGCCGGAACTGTCCGCCGAGGATCGGGCATTTCTCCAAGCCCGGTTCCGGCAACTGACGGAGAAACTGGATGCTATCGACATCGTCAGTGTTCCGCTGCACGGCGATACCCATCTCGGAAATATTCTTTGGACTGCAGATGGTCCGCTCTGGGGCGATTTGGAATCCGTTTGCACCGGCCCGGTCGAATGGGACCTATCTGCCCTGCCGCCGACCGTACGGGCGCTGTTTCCCGAAGCGGATACGCTCCTCATCGATCTTCTTGCCGACATCCGTGAGGTTTGCGTGGCGGTCTGGTGCTGGGCCGAGCCCTCGCGGAGCAGCGAGGTCCGGTCGGCCGCAGAGTACCACCTCAGCCGACTGCGCGTTCCGCAAGCTCAATCCTAGTTAGGGCTGCGTCTCGGCCAGCACTTTCGGCAGGCAGTACACGGTCATCGTAGTGCCTCTACCGCGCGGTATCGACCGTTTTTGCCAGGTTCCGTTACTGGCCTCGCAGTCCTGACCGAGCGGTAGGTCGTAGCGAATGATGCGGATCGTGTAAGCCGGGCAGAGATCACCGCATGGGAAATCGACGACGACCGGCACGCCGTGATGGCTTCCGAGCATCACGCGCTTGTTCATCATCTCCTGTTTGTCGAAGCTGGCGGCGGCGTAGTCGAGTAGCTCCTGATCCGAGAGCGAAATCGGGGCCGCGGCTGCGGTTAATCCGACGCTGATCGAAAGAATTGCGACTATTGCGGCAAGCCTGGACGCAAGCTTCACCTGACACCTCACCGGATAACCGCCGGGTGCGCCATCGAATCTAGAGGATAAACCTCTTCTCAAATATCCAAATCCCGCACGAACTTGGCATTCTCTGTAATATAATTATACCGCAACTCGGGCTTGCGCCCCTTCAGGCTCTCGACCAGATCGGCCGTGTGCGGTTTCTCCTTGGTCACGCGCAGCAGTGTGCGCGTCGCCGGGTCCATTGTGGTCAGCTTCAGATCGCCCGGCGGCATTTCGCCCAGGCCTTTGAACCGGCTGACCTCAATCTTCTTGCCCTTGAAGCGCGTGCGGGTCAGTTCGTCGCGGTGCGCGTCGTCACGGGCATAGAGGCGCAACTCGCCGGAACTCAGGCGATAGAGCGGCGGCTGGGCCAGATAGAGATGGCCGTTTTCCACCAGCGCCAGCATCTCGCGATAAAAGAACGTCATCAGCAGCGAGGCGATATGGGCGCCGTCGACATCGGCGTCGGTCATGATGATGACGCGCTCATAGCGCAGCTTGGCGCCGTCATATTGCTTGCCGCTGCCGCAGCCCAGGCCCAGCACCAGATCGGAGAGTTCCTGATTGGCGCGCAGCTTGTCGCTGGTCGCACTGGCGACATTCAGGATCTTGCCGCGCAACGGCAGGATCGCCTGGGTCTCGCGGTTGCGCGCCTGCTTGGCCGAGCCGCCGGCCGAATCGCCCTCGACCAGGAAGATCTCGGTGCCGATGGCGTTGTCGCGCGAGCAATCGGCCAGCTTGCCGGGCAGGCGCAGCTTGCGGGTCGCGGTCTTGCGCTGCATTTCCTTTTGCTGGCGCCGCCGCTGGCGGTCTTCGGCCTTTTCGACCAGATTTTCCAGCAGCGCCTTGGCCGAGACCGGATCGTCGCTCAGCCAATGGTCGAAGCGGTCCTTGACCGCGGTTTCGACCAGCCGCTGCGCCTCGGGCGAGACCAGCCGGTCCTTGGTTTGGCCCTGGAATTGCGGCTCGCGCATGAACAGCGACAGCATGATCGCCGCGCCGCCGACGATATCCTCGGCCGCGACGATGGCGGCCCGGCGATTGCCGACCAGATCGCCATAGGCCCGAAGCGAGCGGGTCAGCGCGGTGCGCAGGCCCGCCTCATGCGTGCCCGCATCCGGCGTCGGGATCGTGTTGCAGTAATAGCTGGCGAAGCCGTCGCCATCCTCGGGCCACGAAATCGCCCATTCGACCCGCGCCGAATCGGCCAGCTCGACCTCGCCGACGAAGGGTGTCGCGGTGATCGAGGCGCGCTCAGCCAGCACGGAGGCGAGGTAATCGGCGAGGCCGCCCGGAAAATGCAGCGTATCCTTGGCCGGCACATCGTCGGGCAGCTTGATGCTGTCGTCGCAGCTCCAGCGCAGCTCGACGCCCTTGAAGAGATACGCCTTGGAGCGCGCCATGCGATAGAGCGTCGCCGGGCTGAAATGCAAATCGGGGCCGAAGATCTGCGGATCGGGGTGGAAGCTCATGCTCGTGCCGCGCCGGTTGGCGACGGCGCCGACCGCTTCGAGCTTGGTCAGCGGGTTCCCGCGCGAATATTCCTGCCGATAAAGCTGCTTGTCCTTGGCGATCTCGACCACCAGCCGGTCGGACAGCGCATTCACCACTGAGGCACCAACGCCATGCAGCCCGCCCGAGGTCTTATAGGCGTTGCCGCTGAACTTGCCGCCGGAATGCAGCACGGTCAGGATCACTTCGAGCGCCGATTTGTCGGGGAAGCGCTTATGGGCATCGACCGGAATGCCGCGGCCATTGTCGCGGATCGTCAGGCTGTAATCGGCGGCGAGTTCGATCTCGATCCGGCTGGCATGCCCGGCGACGGCCTCGTCCATCGCATTGTCGAGCACTTCGGCGGCGAGATGATGCAGCGCCCGCGCATCGGTCCCGCCGATATACATGCCGGGCCGCCGACGTACCGGCTCCAGCCCTTCGAGAACCTCGATATCCTCGGCCGAATAGGCGTCGGTCTTGCGGGCGGAATTGTCGAATAGATCTACCATGCCGGCGACAATAGAGGGCGCATGCCGGCCAAGGCAAGCGATCCCGAAAGCGCCGTGCTTCCACGGGGATCGAAATCCGCGTGCCCCGACTAGCTCGCCGGTTGCCCCAATATCGCCCGATTTCGTCTTGGAATTGCCCACCTTCCGCCCCATCGTCGCCCGTGCGTGACGTGAAGGTCTCAGGGTCGAGGCCGGTCAGGGGATCGGGTCCGGCGTGGAGGGACAGATCATGCAGTGCGGTTGCCGCGAACCCAGTCTCAATGAAATGATGCAGGACCCGATCATCAAGGCGGTCATGCAACGCGATGCGGTCCAGGAAGCGGAACTGCGCCGGTTGATGGACAGAATGCGCGCGACGTATCACGGCGGTGCCGATCGCGGCGGGCTGAATCGCTTGCGAAAATGGGGCTGATCCGTCCGACGGTGCAGTTGTGGCCGAGATGTGCGATCAAGCGTAAGCGAACGCTTGTTTTACGGGGATGGCATGGATCAGGCCCAGACGGTGCCGACGTGGCGTGAATTGGGCGCGACCGGGCAGCTCGGGAAATTCACCCTGCTGTGCCTCGGGGTCTGGCTGCACGCCGCCGATTCGCTGCTGACGGCGACCGTCATGCCGGCGGCGGTGGCCGAGATCGGCGGGGTCACGCTGATCAACTGGGCGCTGGCGCTCTATCAGCTCGGCTCGATTCTGGCAGCGGCGGTGACCGGTGGCATCACCGCTCGGATCGGTTTGCGCGGTGGGCTGGCCTCGGCCGCCTTGCTCTATGCGCTGGGCTGCGTCGCGAGCGCCGTCGCGCCGGAAATCGGCACGATGCTGATCGGCCGGCTGCTCCAGGGGCTGGGCGGCGGCGGCATGATGGCGCTGGTTTACGTCGCGATCTGCGAGAGCTTTGCCGAGCGCTTCTGGGCGCGGCTGATGGTCGTCGCCTCGACCATCTGGGGCGGTTCGGCGCTGGTCGGGCCGCTGATCGGTGGGCTGTTCGCCGAGGCCGGACTGTGGCGCTGGGCGTTCTGGGCCTTTGCCGGTCAGGCGGTGATCGTCCTCGTCGCGGCGGGCTTTCAGCCGGGCCGGCGGAACGGCGCGGTGCCGGGCGGAGCATCGCCGCACCTGCTCCTGCTGGTCGCCGGCACCATCGGCATCGCCGCCGCGGGGGCCTTGGTCGGAACGGCCTGGCCGGTTCCGCTCGGCCTGGGCGGATTGGCGCTGCTTTACGTCTTTGCTCGGCTCGATGCGCGCCAGCGCGATCGGCTGCTGCCGGCCGGGCTGCTCGATCGGCACAACCCGGTCGCCAGCGGCTTGCTCATGGTCTTCGCCTTGTCGGCCGCGACCATGCCGTTCGGCGTCTACGGCCCGCTGCTGCTTGGGCTGCTCTTCGGGATCGGGCCGCTGGTCGCCGGTTATCTGCTCGCGATCGAGGCGATCGCCTGGACCCTGGCCTCGATCGTGACGTCGGGCGTGGCGGTCCGGGCGGAGAGCGGGCTGATCCGGGCGGGCGCCGGGATGATCGCGCTGGGTGCGCTGGGGTATGTCGTGGCGGTGCCGGCCGGCTCGATTCCGGGCATTCTCTGCTGCCTGATCGCGCAAGGGGCCGGGTTCGGTATGGCCAAGGCCTATATGGTGAAGCGCATCGTTGCCGCCGTGCCCGAGGGCGAGCGTGGCGCCGCGGCCGGCTCGGTTTCGACCATGCAGATGATCGGCTATGCCGTCGGGTCGTCGGCCAGCGGCATTGCGGCCAATGCCGCTGGACTGGCGGCCGGCGTAACGCAGGCGGCGGCGCATGACGCCGCACTCTGGCTGTTCGCCGCCTTCGTGCCGCTGGGTCTCGTCGGCGTGCTCGCGGCCAGGCGGTTGACACGGGTCCGCTGACCATCGTGAAGCGTTCCCACGGCTGTCGAGGCGCCGCCGGATAGAGCGATCAAATCACTCGTCAGCCACGCCATAAATTCTCTCTGTAGTTTTGTGTCGCTATCATTATTAGAAATATTCTAATAATGGTATAATATTCTGTCAATTTATAAAACTTATCATTGACAGTATGAGCTTATTAAAATAAGATAAAAATTATCGAATTACCGTATTCGATTTCGTCACGGCGCCCTAATTTGAGTCGGAAGCGGTCTACCGAGCGGTCGACGAAAGTCGTGACTCAACAAATTGTTGTTAACCCGTCATCAAAACAATAATAACAATTTGGATGAAGGTCAATGTTACGGGAGCGGCAGGCGATGATGAACTAGGAGGGTTATGATGACCAACGCAAGAGAATTTCTCCCAGTCGGGGGACGAAGCACTTTGCCAACCACAAAAGCAGCGGGGATAGACGGAATCGATTCATTCGACTACCCAGCCGTCAAAGTCGGTGTGGTCGGGAACGTCACCGTTTCCTATGATCCGTCGTTGGGCGCGCCGGGGCTGGCGCTGGCCAAGCAGATGCTCGACGTTGTCGCTGCACCGTACAAAGACATGCAGACATTCTTCGGCATTCCCGGCGGCCCGGTTACGGTCATCATCGTCCCGAAAGGCGGGGCCAATGATGGAACCGGCGGTGCGTACCATTATGGCTGCGATTTCACATCGGGCAATGTGCTCTATTGCGACGCGACCTTCGCCAGCAAGACGGTCAATCCGCTTCAGCTTGAAATTGCCCTGTACGTGGCGGAGCTGAGCGAGTGCTTCATGGGCGCGCAAGGCCGCGGATGGGGCTGTGGCTTCAGCAATGGTGAGGGGCTGTCGCGATTCCTCGCGGAATACGAAACATCCATCGGAACGCTGGACGCGTTCGCGACCGGTCCCGCCTGGGCGGCGGCGGGTTATGTCGATTGGATCGGCCAGACCGAACCGACCGACCAGGACGCCACGTCGACCGGCTGCGCCATTGTCTATCTCTATTGGCTTCGTTCCGTTGGCTTTACCATCCCGCAGATCGTTCAGGCAGGCGGTACGACACTAGCGGCGAATTATCAGGTACTGACCGACCGGACCACGGCCTATCACGATTTGCGCGCGGCAGTGACCGGATTGTCGGTAACCACCGACAATCCGTTCGGTGCGCCACTACAGCAACCGGGCCTTGCGGTTCTGGGCACCACGCTGCATGTCGCCTGGAAGGGAATTCCCGGCGATGACGGGATTTACTTGACCACCGGAAATGGCACGAACTGGACGCCGCAGCAGCGGGTTGCCAATGTCGGAACGAGCACGGGGCCGGCACTGGCGGCGCTCAACACCACGCTTTTCATGGCCTGGAAGGGGATCGACCGCGACCAGCGGATCTTCTGGTCCAGTTCCAACGGCACGAGCTGGACACCGCAGCAAGCGGTGGCGAATGTCGGCACCAATGTCGGGCCGAAACTTGCGGTGCTTAACGGCCACCTCTATATGGCGTGGAAGGGGATCGATGGGGATCCCGGCATCTATTGGTCGAGCCTGACCAATTCGACCTGGGCACCGCAGCAGAGAATCACCAATGTCGGCACCGCCTTTGGTCCCGCGCTGGCGGTGTTCGAAAATCGGCTTTACGCCGTCTGGCGCGGGGAGTTTGGCGACGAGACTCTGTGGTGGTCCAGCTTCAACGGTACCGTTTGGGCCCCGCAAAAACAGATCCCAGGGGTCGCCAGCAGCGAAGGGCCAACGCTCGCCGTCTATAATGGCGCACTCTACGCCGTCTGGAAGGGCAATTTCAGCGACCAACGGCTGTGGTGGTCGAAATTCAACGGCACGGCCTGGGCCGCGCAACAAATGATCAGCGGTGTTGCCAGCAGCAACGGGCCGGGCATCGCGACATTCGGCAACGCGATCCTCGCCGTCTGGAAAGGCGAACTAAACGACGACCGGCTATGGTGGTCGAAGTTCAACGGCACGAACTGGGCGGCACAGCAGGTCATCCCGGGCGTTGGCAGCGGGGCAAATGTCGAGGTCTGACGCGCGGTGAAATCGTCGAACGCCGCCGGTCCCAAGGGGCCGGCGGCGATTTGTCAATCGTAATCAGACCGAGTAATACATCTGGAACTCGATCGGGTGCGGCGTGTGCTCGAACGAGTAGACCTCTT
>JAXDMU010000059.1:0-11603 GCA_034665905.1 Aliidongia sp.
GCGAGACGGGCGAAAGCTCGGGGGTGGCACTCATGACCGCATCCTCGCATCGAAACCATAGGCGGCCAGGGTATCGTCTACCATCCGGGCCAGACCGAAGCGGGCTTCGATGAAGGCCGGACCGGCACGACGGCATGCCGCGCGCAGCGGCGCGTCCGCCAGCAGGTGCGACACCCGATCGGCGAGCGCCGTCGCCGTGGCGGGATCGACGATCCAGCCGGTGCGGCCGTGATCCAGCGCCTCGCGCGTGCCCCCGGCCTCGACCGCCACCACCGGGGTGCCGACCCATTGCGCTTCCAGAACCACGTTCGGCGTTCCCTCCTTGAACGATGTCAGCATGAAGACGTCGAGCGCCGACAAGGCGGCCAGCACATCCTCCGTGACTCCCGCCATAACCAGGCGATCTTCCAGCCCGCACGCCCGGATATGGTCGCGCAGCTCATGTTCGAGCACGCCCTGGCCATAGATCACAAAACGCACCGCCTTGTCGCGCCGCGCGATTTCGGCAGCGGCGTCCACCCACAGCATCGGGCGCTTTTCGGGAAAAAGCCGAAACACGCCGCCGACCAGCGGCGCTTGGTCCGGCACACCGAGCGCCGCTTTGACCGCCGCGATTCTTTCCGGTGTCGCCCGCACGGTCCCGCCGAAATCGACACCGTTGCGCAGAACGCCGATACGGCCGCGCGGCAGACCCAGCCACGCTTCGTAATCGCAGGCACCGGCCTCGCTGTTATTGACGAAGCGCACTTCCGGCCGCTCGCCCAGGGTCTGATAGACCGGGTCCATATAGCGTTGATACAGCGCGAAATGGCTGGGATTGACGTTGCGGCCCGACAGCACGATGCGCGGCACGCCGGCCAGCGCGGCCGCCATGCCGGCCCGCACGCTCGACCAGTCGAGGAAGGCATGCACGACTTCCGGGCGCAGCGCACGGAACTCCAGATAGAGATTGGCGATATCGGCCGCTAGATTGGGCGGCATGCGCCGGGCAGCACCGCGGAATGCCGCCGGCAGGTCGGCCGCATCCCGTTCGACACGGGTCATGCGAATGCCGATTTCGCGGGCCGGAACCCCGACGCGGCGGATCTGCGGCAGATAGAAATCATAGTGCTGCGGCTGGTGCGGCGCCAGATAGTCGCACAGCAATTGCGCGTCCGGAAGCCCCCGCCCGGCTAGCCCGACCAGCGTATTGGCGACCTGCCGCTCCGCCCCACCCGGCGCCAGGCTGCCGCAGACCAGGACGACGCGGCCCGGTACGAAATCACTCGTCACGGCCGCACCGGCCAGAGCACGCCGGAACAGCCGCCGGGTCAGGCGCGGATCAGGCAGCGCACGGCGCAGCTTCAGCAGCCACCGCACGGCCCCAAGCGGCAGCGGCAGCCAGAACGGCCCGAGCGAGAGAAAGACCCGTTCCAGTGGCCGTTCGACCGCGGAGAGCAACGCCCGCCGGCCCAGCACCCCCCAGCGCCCGACGACATAGACGCGCCGTGCCGCGGCCGGCAGGATCCACGCATTACCGATCCAGGCACCAAGCCGGGTATCCGGCATGTCATCGAGCGAAGGGCCGTGCATCAAGATCAGGCCGGCAATGCCGGGCATGGCCAAAAGCGCCGAAATCTCGCTCGGCGGCAGCGGGAAGCTTGGTGCCAGCACCAGTCCGCGCGGGGCGTTGCGGGCAAGTCGCATCGCTTTGCGGCGCAGCCGCCACACCGGGCTCGGCCGGTACCGGTCGATTCCCCGTTGCAGCCGTGCCGCGCCGTAGAGAACTGCTTTTCCGAGCACGCGCGGCAAGCGGGCGATGGCATGGCCTCCAGCGTGCCCGCCCCTCAACTCCCGCTTTACGCTCGCGAACAGCCGATCGATCTCGCGGCGCCACGGCAAGGCCGCCGCCGCCAACCGGCCGACCACCCGTGCCAGCACGGAGACCGGCTCAGAGGATTTCGGCAAAGCCATGCTTGAGAAATGTAAAAAAGCGATATCCGAGCGAAAAGCTGCCGAGCGCTAGTGCCGCGAAAGCCGCCCAGGCCCAGGGATGCGCAAACGCGCCGTACCACAGGACATCCTGATAAACCCAGATCATAGAGCTGAACGGGTTGAGATAGATCGCCGCCCGGAACAACCCCGGCAAAGTCACATTGAAATAAAGTGCCGGCGAAATGAACAACGCGAATCCCAGGAACACCGTGACGAAATCCTTCAAATCGCGAAAAAACGGCGCGATCGCGGAGAGGATATAGCACAGACCGATCATCAGCAGGAATTGCAGCGCCATGACAATGGGCAACACCGCGTAGCTCCACAACAGCCCGCCATTGGCGGCCAGTGCATAAAGCACCACCACGGTCATCGCGACGGTAAGCGAGATCATGCTCGCCATCGCGCCCTTGATCGGCAGCACCTCGATCGGAAAGACCAGTTGCTTGACCATGCCGGCATTGCCCGTAATGAGCGCGCAAGCCTTGCCCAGCAATTCCGACATGATCACCCAGGGCACGAGCCCGGCCAGCAGAAATGTCGTCTGATCGGGTCGCGTCGGATCGACCGGCGCCGAATTCGCGAAAATCCGACCGAACACCACGACATAGATCGCGACCATGATCAGCGGATGGCCGATCGCCCACAGCGTGCCGAAAATCTGCCCGGCATAGCGTTCCGAGATTTCGTGCTTGGTCAGTTCCCAGGCAAGCTCCCGGCGCCGATGCAGCAACCGGCCCAGATCGCGATAGGCCAACCAATGGCGGCGCGGGTCGATCAAGGCGGTGAGCATGACGGGGACAATACCTGATGACGGAAAGGCCGCTCCGGCCTTCGGCTGATCGTGCGCACCATAAGCCGAAGCCGAGTCCGCTCGCAAGTACGGCCGTCTCAGTCGATCGCTGGCTGCCAGCACGTGATGCGTTGATGGCGCCGATGTCGGCGGATCGGCGGGCGATCGAGGGTGGTCCCGAAGAGCTTATAGGCTTCCTGCCGAATCGCCGCTTCGCTTCGGCCCAGATAGGCGACGATCTCGACCGTCGGCACGCGTCCCCAGGCGGTGCGCAGATAGGCCTTTTCATCTTGGTTCCAGCGCGGGAAAGCGGACAAATCCGATGCTCCGCTATCGCGCGTCGGTGCGGCAACCGGGATCGCCCGCACAGGCCGAACGTACGTCGATCCGGTGTGGAACCTCACCAGAGGGCACTTGGGCGATGGCGATGGCCAGTAATGACAGGCCGAGCACGACCTGTAGCGGCGTCAGCCAATCCTGCCATGTCGCCTGGCGTAATCTGCCCAGCATCGCCGGCCCCCTTGCTCCCATTCGTGGGCCGATCGTAGCGAGACCGCGTCTCGGTCGTATTTCGCGGGTACGGGTTTTTTGTATCAGCGTGTTTCGCCAATGGCTGTTGGGCGGGACAAGAACGGCCGGACAGCGTTATGCTTGTAGTAGCGCCAGTGGGAGCAGACCCATGCTGTCGATCCGAGCCGCCAATATCGCCGACGTTCGCGCCATCGCTCAGGTTGACGTCGAAACCTGGAGGTCGACCTACGCCGGTGTTTTGCCCGACCAGCTTCTGATCGGTCTGTCCGAACGGCAACGGGCCGGCGTCTGGTCGCGCTTCATTATGCGCCGGCCCGGCGATACGGTCGCCGCGGTCGATGAACAGGGCGTCATACTGGGCTTTGGCAGTTGCGGTGCCCAGCGCGACCCCGATCTGCTCTATAGCGGCGAAGTCTTTTCACTCTACGTCTCACCCGATCACCAGGGGCTCGGCGTGGGGCGCCAGCTTTTGTTGGCGCTGTTCGCGCGGCTGATCCGGTGCGGCTTGTATTCGGCCGTGGTTTGGGTGCTGGCGGAAAACCCGGCACGGTTTTTCTATGAAAGGGTTGGTGGCCGTGCCGTTGCGCGGCGGCGCATCGACATGGCACAAAACCAAGTCGATGCCATCGCCTATGCTTGGCCAGATCTGCCTGACGCGATCCGCAAGCGCGCCCAGGCAAATAGCCGCATCGAATGACGAGGCGTGCGCCGCCGCTATTTGGCCGCGGTGAGGGCGTCGAGTTGCTGGCGCACCGACTTGGCCTCCGATGAATCCGGCTTCATTTGGGTCAGCAACCGCTGCCAAATCGCCGCGGCGGCGTCGCCATGCCCGGCCTGTTTCTCCGCCAAGCCCAAGAACCACAGCGCTTGCGGCTGATCCGGTTGACGCTCGGCGACTTTGCGATAGAGATCGATCACGGCCGGCGCAACCGGTGCATCATTCGGCAAGGTGGCTTGAATGGCATCGGCCTCACTGACCAGCAAACCGGTATCGTCGGGCGCCAACGCCACCGCCTTGCCATAGGCCTCGACCGATTTTTGCGGGTCGCCCAGGACGCGGTACGAGCGGGCGAGCCGCTTCCAGCCTTCGAGATCGCCCGGCTCCTGCTCAAGCCGTGCTGCGAGCCCGGCGACCATGCTGCGAATGGCATTCGACCTCTCACCGGCCGGGAGCTGCATGAGCGCGGCCATCTCGGGCGGCGGCTGTTCGCCCGTCTGCCCGGGTATCGGTGCCGTCTCGCTGCTGGATGCTTGCTGCTCTACCTCGGCAATGACTTTCTTGAGACTCTCCACCCAGGGTGCGCCTTCCGGTGCTTCCGCCAACATGGCGCGCCAATCGCTCAACGCCCCCGGAAGATCGTCCCGCTGAGCCTTGGCGAGGGCGAGATAATAATTGGCCCGAAACAAGTTTGGCTGAACCGACACCGCCTCGCGCAGCAATGCCTCGGCCTGCGGCGTCACGTCGCCACGCGCCTCGGTGATGAGCATGTCGCCATAGGCTTCGAGCATCTCGGGCGCCCGTTTGGTCAGATCCAGAACCTTGTCGTAGGCCTGCCGCGCACCGGCCCAATCGCCTTGCGACGTATCGGTGCGCGCCAGCAGCAGCCAGCCATAGGAGTTCTCGGGGTTGGACGTGAGTTTGGTTTCGAGCGCCGTCTTGGCCTTGGCCATGTCCACGCTGCCATCATCGGCCAGAACCTTGCGTTCAGCCTGACGGCCCGACAGCGGCGCGTCGGGCAAGCTCGGCGAGCCCAGATCGAGATAGACCGCCAGCGCCAAAGCCGGCACGGCTAGTGCCGTCGCGGCGGCGCTGATGCGCAATGCCCAGCGCGACAGGCCGGCCGCCGCGGCGGCCTCGGTTCGCGGCTGACTCGCCAGCACCCGCCGCTCGATCTCAAGCCGCGCCGCTGCCGCCTCGGCCTCGGCCAGCACGCCGCGCGCCACGTCGCGGCCGATCTCGTCCAACTGATCGCGATAGATCAGCAGATCGTATGCGGCGCGAAGCCGCTCCGGTTCGGATTTGCGGATGAGCGGCCGCAGCAGACCAAAAAGTGCGAGAAGGGTCAGCAGGCTCAACGAAAACCAAAGCAGCATTAAAATTAGTCCCGCTGTAGCAAGGCCGTGAGTCGGGCCTGTTCTTCCGGATCGAGCGGCACCGGCGGTACCGTTTTCCGCCGTGCCGCGGTCACGCCGACCGCCCCCAACGCCAGGACGAGCACAATGCCCGGCCCGAACCAGAGTAGCCACGTTGCCCGCTCGACCGGCGGATTCAGCAGCACGTAATCGCCATAGCGTGCCCGCAGATAGCTCAGCACCTGTTCGTCGCTGTCGCCGGCGGTCAGCCGCTCGCGCACCAGGACGCGCAGATCATGAGCGAGCGTGGCATTGGAATCGTCGATCGATTCACTTTGGCAGACGAGGCACCGCAGCTGCGCGCTCAAATTACGCGCGCGCGCTTCCAGTGCCGGGTTGGCCAGACGCTCGTCGGGATTGACCGCCAGAGCGGGTATTGCCGACAGCAAGCCCAGCAGCAGGATGAACCAGCGCATCACTTGGCCTGCAACGCAGCCAGACGCGGCAGGATTTCTGCCTGAAGCGCCTCCGGCGACAATGGCCCGACCCAGCGGTACCGGATGGCCCCGGCGGCATCGACGATGTAAGTCTCGGGCACGCCGTAGACTCCGAAATCGATCGCGGTGCGGCCCTCGCGATCGACGCCAATCCGCTGATACGGATTGCCCAGCTCGGTCAGGAAGCGCTTGGAATCCTCGGGCTTGTCTTCATAGGCAATGCCGACGACCGGAACGCGGCCACTGGCCGCGAAGCCGGACAGGGTCGAATGCTCAAGGCGGCAGGGCGCGCACCAGGACGCGAAGAAATTCACCAATTGCGGTTTGCCGCCGAGATCGGCCCGCGCCAGACCCGGCCGATCTTCCAGCAGGGCGGGCAGGATGAAATCGGGCGCCGGCTTGTCGATCATCACGGAAGGCAACTCGGCCGGATTGTGGCCGTAGAATTCCTCGCGGATCAAGGTCACGGCGAAGAAACCGACCAGTGCCATAAACCCCAGCCCGGGCAGCAGCGCCATCGCATACCGATTGCCGGAGGCAGGCTTGGGCACCGCCGTGTCCGGCGGCGCGGAACTATCAGGCTGTGACATGCATCTCCCCCGCCGATTTGGTCTGGCGCGACGGCGCGCCCACGCGCAGCCGCCGGTCGCTCAGCGAGAGCAGGCCGCCGCACACCATGATCAGCGCCCCGAACCAGACGAAGGGCACCAGAGGATTGTAGAAAACCCGCACGATCCAGCCATTGTCCGCTTGGGGATCGCCCAGCACGACATAGCGGTCGCTGAAGCCCGTCGTATGGATCGCGACATCGGCGACGGTCATGTGCTGCAATGGATAGGCCTTGCGCGCCGGATGCATCACCACCATTTCGGTACCGTTGTGGCTGACCGTCACGGTGGCTTCGTCGGACGAGAAATTGGGTCCGGGAACCGGTGTGACCGCGTCGAAGCGATAGGTATCGCCCGCAACCGTAATGGCATCGCCCGGCCGCATCACCTGAATGCCTTCTTCCTTCCAGGCGATCGAGGCGGTGATGCCGGCGACGAGGACGGCAAGGCCGAAATGGGCGACCGTCATGCCCCAGGCCGCACGCGGCAGATGCACCGCCCGCGACCAGCTATCCGCCAGGGGACCGCGGCCGAGCTTGATGCGCTGGGCGAATTCGCCCAGCGTGCCCATCGCCAGCCAGGCCGCAAGACCGAGCCCGAGCGGCGCCAGGGCCGGACGCCCGCCGCTCAGATAGAGCGTGAGGACGGCCGCGGCGATCGCAATGCCGAGCGCGAAGCGCAACCGCATCAAAACGCCGGGCAGATCGCCCCGCTTCCAGGTCATCATCGGTCCGGCCGCCATGACCACGATCAGCGGCACCATCAGCAAGCCGAAGACCAGGTTGAAATAAGGCGCACCGACCGAGACCTTCGGCCCGTGGATCGCGTCGAGGAACAGCGGAAACAGTGTCCCCAGCAGCACGACCAGTGCTGCAACCGCGAGCAACAGATTATTCAGGACCAATGCCGCTTCACGCGAGATGAGTGCGAAGCTGCCGGTCGCACGCAGCGTCGGTGCCCGCACGGCATAGAGGACGAGCGAACCGCCGATCACCAGCACCAGCAAGCCCAGGATGAAGGCACCGCGCGCCGGATCGACCGCAAAGGCATGGACCGACGTCAGCACGCCGGAACGGACCAGGAAAGTACCGAGCAGCGACAACGCAAACGTCACCAGCGCCAGGAAAATCGTCCAGGTCTTCAGCGTGCCGCGCTTCTCGACCACGATGGCCGAATGCAAGAGCGCGGTGCCCGAGAGCCAAGGCATGAAGCTGGCATTCTCGACCGGGTCCCAGGCCCACCAACCGCCCCAGCCCAGCTCGTAATACGCCCACCACGAGCCGAGGCAGATGCCACCGGTCAGCGCGCACCACGCGACCAGCGTCCAGGGCCGAACCCAGCGTGCCCAGGCGGCATCGACGCGGCCCTCGATCAAGGCGGCAACCGCGAAGGAGAACGCCATCGAGAAACCGACATAGCCGGTGTAGAGGAAGGGCGGATGGATCGCGAGGCCGGGATCCTGGAGAATCGGGTTGAGGCCGTGCCCGTCCGGCGGTGCCTCGATCAGGCGGAGGAACGGGTTCGAGGTGAACAAAATGAAGGTGAGGAAGCCCACGCCGATCATCGCCTGAATCGACAGCACCCGCGCCCGCAGAGCCGGCGGCAGATTGCGCCCGAACAGCGCCACCGCGGCGCCGTAAGCGGTCAGGATCAGCACCCAGAGCAGCATCGAGCCTTCGTGATTGCCCCAGACGCCGGTGATCTTATAGAGCAGCGGCTTGTCCGAATGGCTGTTCTCGAAGACGTTCTTGACCGAGAAATCCGACGTCACATAAGCATGGACCAGCGCGGCGAAGGCCAGCGCCACGAAGCTGAATTGCAGCAGCGCAGCGGCCGGGGCCATATCCATCATGCCGCGATGGCCGCGCGTCGCGCCGACCATCGGTGCCACGGCCTGAATTACGGCAACGGCCAGCGCCAAAACCAGCGCGTAATGGCCGAGTTCGGCGATCGAAAGGGTGAGACCGCTCATGGCCGTGCCACCAGCGCCGGAGAGGCGGCGGAGGCCGCAGCCTGATCCTCGCGCCATTGCCCGGATTTCTTCAGCGCCTCGACCACTTCGGCCGGCATATAGCGCTCGTCATGCTTGGCCAGGATGGTGGCGGCCTGGAACATGCCGGCCCCATCAAGCCGGCCTTCCGCGACCACGCCCTGCCCTTCGCGGAACAAGGCGGGCGGCACGCCGACATAGCTGACGGCCATGTCGTGGGCGCCGTCCGTTACCTTGAATTCGATCCGGGTGCCGCCGTCGAATTTCTCGACCGAATTGTCTTCGACCAACCCGCCGATCCGCAGCATCCGGCCGACCGAAGGCTGCTTTTGCGCCACATCGCTCGGGCTATAGAAGAAGACGAGATTGTCACTGAAGGCGCTCAACACAAGGGCGGCACCAACCCCGAGCGAGGCCATGCCGGCGAGCACCATGGTCAGCCGTTTCTGTTTGCGGGTCATCTGGACGCTCCGGGTCGCCGCGCTTGCAGAAGGTCCAGCTCGCGCGCGGCGGCACGATACCGGGTGACGGCATTGATGGCAAAGCCGCCAAGGATGAAGACGGCCAGGGCATAGGCCGGCCAGACATAGGCGGCATAACCACCCATCGCGAAGAACTCGGTCATGCGGACGCCTCCGGTGCGGCAAAGCTGTAGTCGCTCGGCACCGCTTCGGCTTCGAGCACACGCAGGGCGCGGATCTTGCGCTCCAGCAGCGCGGCGCGCATGCGAATCACGAGCAGAAGCGTAAACAGCAGCGTGAAGGCCAACGCCATGACCAGCACCGGTATGCGAATCGACCAGCCCATCTTCAATCCGTCCATGCTGAGGACGCTCGACCCCTGATGAAGCGAATTCCACCAGACAACGGACCAGTGAATGATCGGCACATTGACCGCGCCGACCAGCGCCAGCACGGAAGAGGCGCGGCTGCCGCGCGTCGGATCGTCGAAGGCATGGACCAGCGCGATATAGCCCAGATAAAGAAAGAACAGCACCAGCACCGACGTCAGCCGGGCATCCCAAACCCACCAGGTACCCCACATCGGCTCGCCCCAGAGCGAGCCGGTAACCAGGCAGATCGCCGTGAATCCCGCGCCGAGCGGGGCAGTTTGCTGAGCCGCGATCTCGGCTAACGGGTGACGCCAGATCAACGCCATGGCGCTGGCGAGGGCAAGCGAACTGTAGCCGAACATCGCCATCATCGCCGACGGGACATGGATGAACATGATCTTCACCGTCTCACCCTGCTGATAATCAGCCGGTGCCCGGAAACCGAGAAACAGCCCGATGGCGAGGAGCACGATGGTCGCCCCCGCAAGCCAGGGCAGCACCACGCCGCTGACACGCATGAAGCGGGCGGGATTGGCGAAACGATGCATGGTGATGACAATCCCCCAGGAATGTACTTGCTCTTTTATCCGTGTACACCAATTCGTTTCATCATTCGAGTGCTTGTCGCAACGCGGCAGCCGCGGCTAACGGACACAGTGGCAACGCGAAGGCGAACAAGGCGCCGAGGATCGCCAATTGCGCCGCACCGGCACCGGCCGAAAGGGCCGCGTCGGCCGCACCGACACCGAAAATCAGCACGGGAATTTCAAGCGGCAGCACCAGCAGCGAAACCAGCACCCCGCCGCGCCGCGCGCCCAGAGTGAGCGCCGCCCCGGCCGAACCGAACAGACTCAGCACCGGCGTGCCGATCGCAAGACCGGCCATCAGCATCGGCAGCGACGACGGGTCGAGCCGCAGCATCAGCGCGACCAGCGGCGTCGCCGCCAGCACCGGCAGCCCGGTCACCAGCCAATGCGACAGGCATTTCGCCAGCACGGCGAGTTCGAGCGGCAGCGGCGACAGCCGGATCAGTTCGAGCGTGCCATCGTCCCAATCGGTCATGAACATGCGATCGAGCGCCAGCAAGGCGGCCAGCAAGGCGGTCACCCAGATGACGCCGGCCGCGACTCGGGCGAGCAATTCCGGCTCGGGACCGATGCCGAACGGAAAAAGCAGCGCCGCCAGCACGAAAAACATGACGGCCATGGCGCCGTCGCCACCCTGGCGGAAGGCAAGGCGCAGATCGCGCCGAACGATAGCGGTGAAGCTCGACATGCGGTCCTACCACCCGAGTTCGGTATGGTCTTGCGACCGGAGCCAGGGAAAATCGGCGAGCGAGAGGGTCAGGGTCCGGTCAAGCTCGATGCCCTGATGCGTCGACAGCACGACCGACCCGCCGGCCGCGCGATGGCGCGCGATCAGGGCGCTGAGTGCCGCGAGTGCCGCCAAATCGAGCCCGACCGCCGGTTCGTCGAGCAGCCAGAGCGGGGCGAATCGCACGGACAACCGCGACAGAGCGAGCCGGCGGCGCTGCCCGGACGAGAGAAACCGGCATGGCGTCTGGGCCAGCCCGGCCAGCCCGAGCGGCGCCAGCGCCGCCGCGGGATCGGCGAGCGGCGAACCGGCCAGTGCGGCCCAAAAGCGCAGCGTCTCGGCCACGGTGAGCGCCGGCTTCAACCCGTCCTGATGGCCGACATAATGCAACCGCGCCCGGTGCGCTTCGGCATCACGCGCGATATCGGCGCCGTTCCAGGCGAAATGCCCGGCCACCGGTCGCCCGAATCCGGCCATCAACCGCAGCAGACTCGATTTGCCGCTGCCGTTCGGCCCGGTCAGCACCAGCGCACCACCGGGGGGCAAGTTGAAATCGAGCCCGCTGAACAGCTTTTTCTCGCCGCGCACGGCGTCGAGCTTGGATGCGGAGAAATGTCCTTGAGTGCGTGCGGCCATGGTGGACGGTGGCATAGCACCCCTATACGGATTTGCACAATGTTCCGCGTGACAGCCGAGATCGGGCCGGGGCTGGTCAGGAACCGCCTATAGGTCCTTCCTGACCCATGATCGTTGGCCAGTCGCGCACCTCCACTGCCCCGTCGGAATAGACTTCGATGATCCGATTGATCAAGTCCGACACGATTTCAATCTCGTCCAGGACGCGGGCGAACAGACGGGTTTGAACGTCCGCCGATATTCCGCCGGGAACGATGATGACCAGCCCTGGGTGGATGTTCTCCCGAGCATAGAGCCTGATGAAATCCCTGGCATTGTTGGTGACGAAAACGAAATCTTCGCTGCGGATGATCGG
>JAXDMU010000060.1:0-11172 GCA_034665905.1 Aliidongia sp.
CGGGTCGGGGCCGAGCGTGTCACCGGCTTTCCCGGCGACGGGCCGGTGGCCCTTACCGCGCTGATCAACCCGGTGATGGAATTTCCCGACGACGACCTCAATCTCGATTGGGAAGGCTGCCTCAGCATCCCCGGTTTGCGTGGCGCCGTGCCGCGCTACACCAGGCTGCGCTATGCCGGCTATGGCCTGGATGGTGCCTTGATCGAGCGGGAGGCCGCTGGTTTCCATGCCCGCGTGGTGCAGCATGAATGCGATCATCTCGATGGTGTGCTTTATCTTGAGCGCATGACCGATCTTCGGCTGCTGACGTTTCTCGAAGAAGGGCAGCGTTATCCGATCGATCTCTCCGCCTATGCGGAAACTGCGGAATGAGCGACCTGCCCGAACTGGTCCGGCGCAAGGACGCGCTGCTCGAAGCGATGCTGCCCGACGTGCCATTCGACGGCTGGTCGATGGCGGCGCTGAAGGCAGGTGCCGGGGCGATCGGGCTCGCGCCGGACGAGGCGCTTCGTCTGTTCCCCGAGGGGCCGGGCGAGGCGGCTTTGTGGCTCGATGATTGGGCCGATCGCCGGATGCTGACCGCGCTCGAACAGATCGATCTGCCGGCGCTCAAAGTGCGCGAGCGCGTGGCGGCGGCGGTCGAAGCGCGGCTTGCGGCCCTGGCGCCGCATCGCGAGGCAGTGCGGCGCGCGATCGCGCTCAAGGCGACGCCGTTCGGCGCGGTGCGGGCGGCCCGGATCGTCTGTCGCACGGTCGATGCGATCTGGTACGCGGCCGGCGACACCTCGACCGATTTCAATTTCTACACCAAGCGCAGCCTGCTCGCGGCGGTCTATGGCCCGACCGTGCTCTATTGGCTGAACGACCGGTCGGCCGGGGCGGCTGACACGCATGAATTCCTGGCGCGCCGCCTGGCGGATGTCATGAAGCTGCCGCAGCTCGGCCAAAGGCTGCGCAAGACCATCGGTCGCGCGGCGGCGCCGTTCCGCCGGGCAGTTCGGCGCTGAAACCGGCCCGCTTCAGGAATTGATATAGGTCTTCAGCGCGTCGAGTTCGAACTGCGCCTCAGCCACGCGCTGCTTCACCACGTCACCGATGCTGATGATGCCGACCAACTTGCCGTCTTCCACCACCGGCAGATGGCGAAAGCGCGCGTGGGTCATCACCTCCATCATCTCGACCACGGCGTCCTGAAGGCCGCAGGTCTTGACGTCACGCGTCATCAGCGTGCCGACTTTGCGTTCCAGCACGCCGGGATCCGCGGCGAGCGCCCGCACGACGTCGCGTTCCGACACGATGCCTTTGACATGGCCGTCGCCATCGATCACCGGCACGGCACCGATCCGCCTTTCGGCGAGCAGCGCGACGAGGGCCGCCACGCTTGAATCGGGGGTCACCGTCAGGACGTCGTGCCCCTTGCCGTGAAGCAGGGCCGCTACGCGTGTCGTCATCGGATTCTCCTAAGACACCGGATTGAACGCGATCCCACGATAGCAGATTTGCCGGGCCGCGTCCCGGTCAAGACCGCTGCCGCTTCGCCAGCGACAGAGCCGGCCGGGACAGGGCATACGCGGCGAGCCCGCCGGCCAGCAGCCCGGTCAGATGACCCTGCCACGAGACCCCGTAATGCAAGGGCGAGAGCCCGAACAGAAATCCGAGGCCGTACCACGCGATGGCCAGCAGCGCGGCCGCGACACTCGTCAGCCGCGGTGCCGCCCAGGCGGCGGTGACGACGAAGCCGAACCAGCCGAAAATCAGGGCGCTTGCCCCGGCATGAATCGAATGGACCGGCGCGATGCACCAAGTGGCGAGGCCGCCGACCAGGATGATGGCGAAGCTCGCCAGCCAGAACACCCGCCAGCCGTGCCGCAGCATCATCAGGCCGAGCACGAAGAACGGCCCGCTATTGGCCAGCAGATGAAACGGTCCCAGATGCAGCAGCGGCGCCAGCGGAATTCCGATCAGCCCGCGAAGCGTGCGCGGCATAATGCCGTAGGCGAAGAGGCCGCCGCGAAAGACCAGCAGATCGATCACCAGCACCAGCCAGAGCAGGCCGAGCAATCCGGCCATCAGCTTCACATCGTCGAGGAAATTCCGCATCGCCGATCCCGAATGGCGGCCGCAAGACCGGGCCGGGTTCGGGATTGATACCATGAATCCGGTCTCGACGGTGATGCCACCGCATTGACACCCGCGGGGTACCGCGGCGATATCGTGCACCATGACCAGTCTTGATGAGTTCGCCCGGCAAAAGCTCGCCGCCCTCGATGCGGCGGCAACGAGGCGTCGGCTGACGGAGACGCACCGCGACGGTGCGGTGTCCGCGATGCGCGACGGGCGGCGACTCGTCTCGTTCTGCTGCAACGATTATCTCAACATGACCCAGCACCCGATGGTGCGGCGGGCGGCGCAGGCGGCGATCGAGACCTACGGGACGGGGGCCGGCGCGTCGCGGCTGGTGACGGGCAATCATCCGCTCTATCGCGGCTTCGAGGCGCGGCTCGCGCGCTTCAAGGGCACCGAGGCGGCGATCATCTTCGGCAGCGGCTATCTGGCGAATATCGGCATCGTGCCGGCCCTGGTCGGGGCCGGCGATCTGGTGCTGGCCGACGAGCTGGCGCATTCCTGCCTGCTGACCGGTGCCCGGCTGAGCGGCGCCGATCTCGTGCTGTTCCAGCACAATGATCCGGGTCATCTGGCCGGGTTGCTGGCGGCCGCACGCGGCGCGCACCGGCATTGCCTGATCCTGACCGAGCGCGTCTTCAGCATGGATGGCGATCTGGCGCCGGTGCCGGCATTGGCGGCGCTGGCCCGGACGCATGAGGCGTGGCTGATGCTCGACGACGCGCATGGCGCCGGCCTGCTGCCGCCGGCCGATCCGGCCCTGGTGCCGTTGCAGATGGGTACCCTCTCCAAGGCATTCGGCAGCTATGGCGGCTATCTCTGCGCCTCGGCCGCAGTGGTCGAACTGATGCACAGCCGCGCGCGCAGTTTCATCTACACGACCGGCCTGCCGCCGGCCTCGGTCGCGGCGGCAGCGGCGGCGCTCGATCTGATCGAGGCCGATCCGGCCTGGTGCGCCAAGCCGCTCGCCCATGCAAGGCTGTTCGCGCAGGCGCTCGGATTGCCGGTGCCGCAGAGCCAGATCGTGCCGCTCGTGATCGGCGAGTCCGGCCGGGCGCTCGATTTGTCGAACCGGCTGCTCGACCGGGGCTTTCTGGTGACGGCGATCCGCCCGCCGACCGTACCGGCCGGCACGGCGCGGCTGCGCTTCACTTTCACGGCTGGCCATGAGCCGCACCAGGTGCTGGAACTGGCGGCGGCGGTCAAGGACGGGCTGGCGGCATGACCCGGCTCTTCGTCACCGCGACCGGGACCGGCGTCGGCAAGACGTTTGTGACCGCGGCGCTGGCCCATCGCGCGCGTCTTGCCGGCTCGACCTTGCGCGTGGTCAAGCCGCTGGTCAGCGGTTTCGATCCGGCCGATGTCGGCAGTGATCCGGCCGTGCTCGCCGCCGCTGCGGGCTTGCCGTTCGACGCGGCGACGCTGGAGCGGATTTCGCCTTGGCGCTATCGCGCGCCGCTGTCGCCCGACATGGCGGCGGCGCGCGAGGGGCAGGCGATCGATCTCGATGCCGTGATCACCCTCTGCCGCGCGGCCGTGGCCGGGCCGGAGGCGTGCGTGCTGATCGAAGGCGTCGGCGGGGTCATGGTGCCGCTCAATGACCGGCGCACCGTGCGCGATTGGATCGCGGCACTGGGCATTCCCGTTGTGTTAGTGACCGGCAGCTATCTGGGCACGCTCAGCCATACGCTAACGGCACTGGTGGCACTGGCCGGGGCCGCCATCGTGCCGCGGGCGATCGTGGTCAGCGACTCGGTGGAAACGCCGCTGCCGCTCGCCGAAACCATGGCGGCGCTCGGTCGTTTTGCCGACGATGTGCCGATCATCGGCGTGCCGCGCCTGTCGGGTGCGCAAAGCTGGCGCCACGCGCCGCCGGAACTCTCAACGCTGCTGGGCTGACCCCTCCAGCAGCGGCAGGGCCTCCTCCGCCATCATCAGCAGATGATAGGGCGTCGTGCCCGGCATTTCGCTCAGATGCGGCGTCAGATCCCCGTTCAGGATTTCGTGCCAGCAGCCATTGGGCCGCAGGTAATGCGCCAGCAGGAAATCGATCCAACGCCGCATCAGGATACCATCTACGGCGTGGCCGCGTTGGCGCCAGCGTGCCGCATAGGCTTTGATCGCCTCGCACACCGGCCAGATCCGTTTGGTCTCGCCGATTACCGCGCCGGAGCGGTCAATCCGATCCCAGATGCCGCCGCACCCGGGATCGGTGCCCAGCAGGGCGGCGCGGTCGATGAGGTCGCTCGCGGCGGGCGGCGGTGCGATGCCCCGGCGTGCGGCGTGTGTGTGGAGCAACCACGACCATTCGAATTGATGGCCGGGCTCGACCAGATGCCCGGTTAGCGGATGCGGCGTGCCGGTCTCATCGTAGAATTCGCCCAGCATCCGGCCGGCCGGATCGTAGAGATGGGCGTGAAACAGCGCGACCAGCCGATCGGCGCTGTTCGTCCAGATCGGATCGTCTTCTGCCGCCTCCAGCGCCAGACAGGCTTCGAGCAGATGCATATGCGGGTTTTGCGCCAGTGCCGCATTGGGCTTGCGCCACTCCTCGTCGGCGACCGAGGCGAACCAGCCGCCCGGCACCGATAGGTGCTGCTTCAGCACCGCCTGTGTCGCATGGGCCAGCGCGAGCGCGTCGGGATCGCCGGTTGTCGTGTGATAGGTCGCCAGTGCGAACAACACGAAGGCGTGCCCGTAGAGATCCTTGCGGCGGTCGAGTGGATTGCCCTGGAAATCGAGGGTGGCGAAGAAACCACTATGATGCGGATCTGCGAAGCGATCGGCGAGAAGGCGAAACCCCGACTCGGCCCGGCCGGGTGGGACCGGCGCGCCGACCAGAGCCGGGGCGCGGCACAAGACATAAAGCTGACGGGCCGCAAGATGGAGCCGGCGATGGGCCGTCCCGGTGGCGGTCAGGTCCGGCGCCAGACGGTCGTAAAAACCGCCGCGCGCCGCATCCCAGCCGGGGCCGGTCCAGTTCGCCACCATGGCGACGAGAAAATCGCGCAAGGCAAGGGCGCGGGCGGCGTCGTCGCTCATGATGCCGGTACTGTCACCCGTCGATATCGAATTTGATGCCCTGCGCCAGCGGCAGATCGTGCGAATAGTTCACCGTGTTGGTGGCGCGGCGCATATAGGCACGCCAGCTGTCGGAGCCGGATTCGCGTCCGCCGCCGGTGTCCTTTTCGCCGCCGAAGGCACCGCCGATTTCGGCACCGGACGGGCCGATATTGACGTTGACGATGCCGCAATCGCTGCCAACGGCCGACATGAACAGCTCGGCTTCGCGCAGATCGGTCGTGAAGATCGACGAACTCAGCCCCTGCGGCACGGCGTTGTGCAGCCGGATCGCGTCGTCCAGATCGCGGTAGCGCATGACATAGAGAATCGGTGCGAAGGTCTCGTGCCGGACGATCTCGGTCTGGTCCGGCATCTCGGCCAGCGCCGGGCGGACGTAAAAGGCGTCGGGGAAGCGGTCGGCCAGGAGCCGCTCGCCACCCTGGACGATGCCGCCTTGCGCCGTCGCCTGGGCGAGGGCGGCCTGCATCCCGTCAAACCCCGCACGGTCGATCAGCGGCCCGACCAGCGTGCCGGGATCGAGCGGGCTGCCGACCGGCACGGAGCCATAGGCCCGCTTCAGCCGCGCCAGCACCGTATCGTAAAGACTGTCATGAACGAACAGCCGGCGCAGCGTGGTACAGCGCTGACCGGCGGTGCCGACCGCGGCGAACAGAATGGCGCGGATCGCGAGATCGAGATCGGCCGACGGGGCGACGATCATGGCGTTGTTGCCGCCCAGTTCAAGCAGTGCACGGGCGAAGCGCCGGGCCAGCACCGGGCCGACCTCGCGGCCCATCCGGGTCGAGCCGGTCGCCGAAACGAGCGGTACGCGGCGATCCTCGACCAGTGCCGCACCGGCGGCACCGGCGCCGATGACGAGGCTCGACAGATGCGCCGGCGCGCCCTCGAACCGCGCCGCGGCCCGTTCGAACAGCGCTTGCGTCGCCAGCGCAGTCAAGGGAGTCTTTTCCGAGGGTTTCCAGACCACGCTGTTGCCGCAGACCAGCGCCAGTGCGGCATTCCAGCACCAGACCGCGACCGGGAAATTGAACGCGCTGATGATGCCGACGACGCCCAGCGGATGCCAGGTCTCGCGCATCGCATGGCCGGGGCGTTCGGTCGCGATGGTGAGGCCGTAGAGCTGGCGCGACAGACCGACCGCGAAATCGCAGATATCGATCATCTCCTGGACCTCGCCCAGGCCCTCCTGAAGGATCTTGCCGGCTTCGAGTGTCACCAGCCGGCCGAGATCGGCCTTGTGGGCGCGCAGTTCCTCGCCCAACAGCCGGACCAGTTCGCCGCGCCGCGGTGCGGGAACCCGCCGCCACGCCTGAAACGCCGATTCGGCACGGGTGATCGTGGCTGCGACCTCGTCCGCCCCAGCTTCGGCCAGCTGAAAAACTTGGCTGCCATCGATGGGCGAGCGGGCGGCGAGAGGGCCGGCATCAAGCGCGGGCACCGCGACGCCGAGTCGGCTAAGCAGGGCCGAAATCTCATGGGTGATGGGGGCAGCGGTCGTCATGGCGATCTCCGGAAGCGGGCGGGGCCTGTTGCAGGGATCAGTAGCCAAGAGCAGATCGGAAAACCATCCCGAAATGCGCGACCCGGTCCGCGGCCAATCTACGGCAGCACGAGAGTGGTGGCGCGGGGATGCAGCCGGTGGCAGGCGGCTTGCAATGGATGCTTGCAACGCCCCCACACCGGCTGGGTGCAGCCCTCGTTAAGGAGATCACTATGGCTCTTCAACCGATTCGCAGCCCCGAAGATCTGGCGGAATGGATGCGCAGAATGAACCTTTCGCTCACCGCCGCAGCCGAGCATCTGGGGCGCAAGCGCGCGACGATCTCCAGATATGTCAATGGAATCACAGCGTTGCCGGAAAGCGTGGCTCACCACGCCGCAGTTATTGAGGCGGCGCGCCAGGGGGTGCCATTTTTGTCACGCGGCGCGCAGCGTTGTTCGTCTACGCATTGAGATTCAGGCAAATTACCGGGCAAATTGCCTTGCAGTTAGCCCGTTACCATCCGATGGTAGAGTTGTTTGATGATCACATTGCCGCGACTGGCGAAATATTTCCAACGCGCAGAGGCCGATCCGGACGCGGCAGACAGGCGGGTTTTGGCCGCGCACGCGGCGCAAACAGGGGTGCATTACGTCCAGAAGAATTAGCAATTCATATTAGTTCCAATGTCTTACCGAGAGGGTCGGCGCAAATGAGTGGCGTATAGTAGATTTGAATCGACCCAAACTAGACGATCTGTCTGCGGTACGCGACGGCATGAATCTCCATGCAAGTGACTTTATAGAGGCTTGCAATTCCGTAATGGGCAATGCACCGTGCGGGGTCATTTTGAGAGGGTCTACCATGCTTGTCTCACGTATCGCACTGGGTGCTGCCCTTGCTACCTCGCTGGGGATGGCGAGTGCAAACGCAGCCCAACCCGAAGTTTCGGTCGGCGCACCCGCGGCGAACACGGCCGTTCCGTTCAGTGTCTTTTTTCCGCTGACCAACACCGCAAAGCTTGAGCAGTTTTTGGCCGACTCGGTCAATCCCGCCAAGCCCGACGTTTATCACCACTGGTTGACGCCGGCGCAGTTCAAAGCCGCTTATGGGCCGTCACCGAGTTCGGTCGCCAAGATAAAGGCCGAATTGGCCGCTGCCGGGATGACCGTGACCGCCGAACATACGCAGAGCCTGGAAGTGACCGGCCCGGCCCAAACCATCCAGTCGATGTTCAACATCCATCTGACGACGATGCGCTCGGCCTCGACCGGTCTCGACCGGCATGTCGCGGTCGAGGGTCATACTACGCTGCCGGCCGCGTTCACGTCGGCGGGTGCCCATGTCGTCGGGTTCGAGCCGCATATCAACATGCATGTTCATTCGCAGCGTATTCAAGTCGATGGCGGTAAACTGCCCGCGGCGCGCCTGAACATCGGCCCGACGCAGGCGTATTTCATGAACGACATGAAAGCGGCTTACAGCTTCCCGTCGTTTGAGACCTTCTCCAAGGGCACGGGTCTTGCCAATTTCACCCAGATCACCGGGGCCGGCACCGCTATCGGCATTCTGATGTCCTCGGTCGCCCTCAACAGCGATCTGGCACTACAGTTGGACAGTGTTACGCCGCTGCAAGGCGGTTCGATCGTTCAGAATTATACGGGCAATACCGGTGTGCCTGTACCTCAATTCGAGATCCTCGAAGTTTCCGGCGGTTCGGGTCCGTTCGGTAATTCCGCTCACGACGAAGCGGCGCTCGACACGCAGGCTTCGCTGGGCACCGCGCAGGGCGCGTCCGAGATACTCTATGACATTCCCAACCTGAGCGATGGCAGTATCCTCGCCGGATATACGACGATCGTTGAACGAAACGAGGTCGATGTCGTCAGTTCGTCCTTCGGCGCCTGCGAGTTTCCGACCGTTGCACCCAATCCGTTCAACGGCTTCGTCAGCCAGGGCTGGGTGCTGACCCTCGAGCATCAGATCTATCAGCAAGGCAATGCCCAGGGCATCACCTTCCTTGCCAGTTCGGGCGATGAGGGCAGCTTGCCCTGCCCGACCGATATCTCGGCGACCGGCTATTATGCCAGTGGCGGCGTTTCACCTGCCGCACCGGGCGTCGACGAGCCCGCGGCGGACCCGAACGTCACCGCGGTCGGCGGCACCAACCTCGCGACGACCTCGACGGCGGCTCAGCAGGATGGGTATATCGAAGAAAATGCCTTCGGTGACCCGCTGATTTCGCCCTTCGATATTTTCGGCCTGGGCAGCGGCGGCATGACCGGCGGCTATTGGGGATCGGGCGGCGGTGTCAGCCAGTTCTTCGCCAAGCCGGCTTACCAGAATCTGGTGAGCACGCGGAATGCCACGCAGCGTACTGTGCCCGACATCGCCATGCAGATGGGCGGTTGCCCGAGCGGCATCCTGACCGCCGCCGAATCGGCGTTCTGCAACACGCAAGAGCGCAGCTTCTCGCTGGTCTTTATCGGCGGGCAGCTTGCCGGCCTGATCGGTACCAGTTCTTCCTCGCCGCAATTCGCCGGTGTGCTCGCTCATCTCGTCCAGCTTTCGGGCGGCGGCAGTGCGGCCAATGTGCCTGCAATGGGTCATGCCAACGCTCCGGCCGGTCGCCTGGGCAACGTCAATACCATGCTCTACACCTTGGCGGCGCAACAAGCGGCCGCCGGCGGCCCGCTTGCTCCGGCCAATCAGCAATTCTACAATCGCCGTATCCAGGGCTTCTCGGGCTTCTGGGGCAGCGCCACGAACGTGCCCTACAGCTACGTTCTGGGCAACGGCACACCGAACGTCACCAACCTGCTGGGTCTCCAGGGTGCGGTGCCGGCCGGCAATCCGGGTACGCCGACGAACCCGTAAGAACTTAACGGAACCTCGCCGACGCTTCGCTCCAGTCGGAACGAAGCGTCGGAAACGGAAAGGCAGGGATAAAACCCTGCCTTTTTCGTCAGCGTGCTCCGATCGAACGAGGCGTGTTGGTCCGGAGCTGTCCCACCGCCCCCGCGATACGGTCGACCGCCCGATCGATCTCTGCCTCGGTGGTAAACCGTCCGAAGCCGATTCGCACCGCGCCCTCGGCGCGTGCCCGATCCAGACCCAGCGCCTTCAGCACATAAGATGCCTCCACCTCGGCCGAACTGCACGCCGATCCGGTGGACAGCCCGATGTCGGGTAAGGCCGCCAGCAGATCGAGCGCCGCCACCCCTTGGAAGCTGAGATTGAGATTGCCGGGCAGACGCCGCTCGGCGTCGCCGTTCAGGTCGATGCCGTCCAGCCGTGCTGCCAAACCGGCCCGGAACCGCCGGGACAACGCTGCCAGCCGCCGCGATTCATCCTCCCGTTCGGCGACCGCGAACTCGGCCGCCGCACCGAGTGCCACGCACAGAGCCGGCGACAAGGTGCCCGAGCGCAGGCCGCGTTCCTGCGCACCGCCGCTGAACAGCGGTTCCAGCCGCACCCGCGGACGATGCCGGACATAGAGCGCGCCAATGCCCTTGGGAGCGTAGACCTTGTGACCCGAGATCGACAACAGATCGAGCTTCATTGCCTGGACGTCGATCGGCACTTTGCCGAACGCCTGGGCCGCATCGCTGTGCAGCAGGACGCCCCGTGTCCGGCACAGCGCGCCGATCGCGCCGAGGTCCTGAAGCACGCCGATTTCGTTGTGCGCCGCCATCACTGAAAGCAGCGCCACCCGATCGTCCAAGGCCGCCGCCACCCGGTCGAGATCGGCCAGACCGGATGGGCCGACCGGCAGAATGTCGCTCTCGATGCCCTCGCTTGCCAGATCGCGCACGCTTTCCAGTACGCATTTATGTTCGGTGGCGAGTGTCACCACCCGATTGCGCCGGGCTTTCAGAAAACGGGCAGCGCCTTTGATCGCAAGGTTGTTGGCCTCGGTCGCGCCGGAGGTAAAGATGATCTCGCGTGGCTCCGCACCGATCACGGCGGCGATCTGCGCGCGCGCCATTTCGACCGCATCCGCCGCCTCAAGGCCGAAGCCGTGGCCGGTCGAGTGCGGATTACCGAACCGTTCGGTGAACCAGGGCAGCATCGCTGCGACCACGCGCGGATCGACCGGCGTCGTCGCCTGATAGTCGAGATAGATCGCGTCGGGCGGGGGGCGGTTCGTGTTGCGCCGAGCAGAACTCATGTCATTCCCCGCTTGCCGCGTTGCCGGCGCGCGAGACTCCCCCACGCGGCGACCAGGTGGTCGATGTCGGCCGCATCCGTGCCGCGTCCCAGGCTGATGCGGATCGCGGAGCGGGCCAGATCGGGTGCTACGCCCATTGCGCCCAGCACGTGACTCGCGCGTACCTTGCCCGAGGAACAGGCGGCCCCCGCGCTGACCGCGATGCCGGCAAGGTCGAGCGCCATGACCTGCACTTCGCTCGAGGTGCCGGTCAGCGCCACGCAACTGGTGTTGGGCAGGCGCGCGCGATCGGCACCAAAAAACACAGCATCCG
>JAXDMU010000061.1:0-11180 GCA_034665905.1 Aliidongia sp.
CCTCATAGCGCCCGCCATTGATCATCGGCTCGATGGTGAAGAACATGCCTTCCTGGAGCACCGGCCCGTCGGTCGGCTGGCCGAAATGCACGACGCTTGGGGCTGCGTGGAAGGTGCGGCCGATGCCATGGCCGCAGAAATCCCGGACGACGGAAAAGCGCTGCGCTTCGGCGAAACGCTGGATCGCGTGGCCGATGGCGCCCAGCCGCACGCCCGGCTTGACCGCCGCGATGCCGAGCATCATCGCGTCATAGGTGACGTCGACCAGACGGCGCGCCTTGAGCGGTACATTGTCGCCGACTAGAAAGGTCCGGCTGGTATCGCCGTACCAGCCGTTCAGAATGACGGTGACATCGACATTGACGATATCGCCATCGGCCAGCTTACGGTCGCCGGGAATGCCATGGCACACGACATGATTGATCGACGTGCAAATCGATTTCGGAAAACCGCGGTAATTGAGCGGCGCCGGCACGGCATTATGATCGAGGATGAAGCCGTGACAGAGGCGATCCAATTCGAGGGTAGTCACACCGGGCTTCACCGTGGGCGTGATGAAGTCCAGCACTTCGGCCGCCAGCCGGCCCGCGCGCCGCATATAGGCGAAATCGCCGGGATCGTGCAGCTTGATGCGCGCCTCGTCGGCCGCACTGCTTTCCATCGCCAGATTGGTCATCATTACCCTTGCTACCGATAGCCTCTACCGTGACGTTCGGCCATTTTGCACCCCCGGCGGCGGCAACGCCAGTGCCGTCTCGCTTTGGCATCTATGCCGTGTTGATCTTGCCGCCGCGCCGGCCTAGTCTGGCGCCACCATGAGCGTCGAATCCCCGCCTTCCCCCGCCCGCACGGTTACCGCGTGCCTGCTGATCATCGGCAACGAGATCCTGTCGGGCCGGACCCAGGATGCCAATCTCGCTTATCTGGCCAGGGGGCTGAACGAGGTGGGCGTGCGGCTGCGCGAGGCGCGGGTGATACCCGATGTACCGGCGACGATCGTCGCGACGGTGAACGAAGTCCGCGCCCAATATGACTATGTCTTCACCACCGGCGGCATCGGCCCCACGCACGATGACATCACCGCCGCATGCGTCGCCCGCGCCTTCGGCCTGCGGCTCGTGCTCGATCCCGAAGCCCGGCGCCGGCTGGAGGTGCGCTATCGGGAAATGGGCGGCCAGATCGAATTGAATGAAGCAAGGCTGCGCATGGCCCACATGCCGGAAGGCGCGGTGTTGATCGACAATCCGGTCTCGGCCGCGCCCGGCTTCCAGATCGGCAATGTCTTCGTCATGGCCGGTGTCCCCGTCATTGCCCAAGCCATGTTCGATTCGGTCAAGCATCGCCTGATCGGCGGGGCAAAAGTTCTGGCGCGCGGGATCAATTGCCGCCTGGCCGAGGGCACGATCGCCAAGGATCTGGCCGATATTCAAGCGGACTATCCGCAGATCGATATCGGCTCCTACCCGTTCTGGAGCCGCGGCGGCTTCGGCGTCAGCTTGGTGCTGCGCGGTATTGATGCCGAAACGCTCGACCAAGCGGTCGGCGATGTCTCGGCCATGATCACGCGGCTGGGGGGCGATCCGGTCGAGGGCGATGCAAGCTAGCTTCCCTCCGGCCCCCGGCAATGCTACTCGTCGTCTCGCGAGGACGTGGTGGAATCGGTAGACACATCAGACTTAAAATCTGAAGCGTTCGCGCGTGCGGGTTCGAGTCCCGCCGTCCTCACCAGAAGCTTCGGCGGCTTGGCCGGATTTTTGCTGCTCACCGCCTGCACGCAAGGGCCGCCCGTGATCGGCAGCTTCGGCGATTTCACGCCGCCGGCGGCGCCGCATTATCTCGCCTGCCCGCAGAATTACTGCCTGGCGACGCCGGACGAGGTGACGGCGCTGCTGCCCGTTCCGGCCGACCGGATGCGCGCCATCGTGCGCGGTGCGATCGGCGCCCAACCGCGCACGGCCCTGATCTCGACCGCCGAGGAAGGGCTTCGCCTCGTCTATATCCAGGCGACGGGGGATGGAACGTCGGTCGTCACGATCGAGATCGTTGATGCCGATGACGGCGCCAGCGGCATCGCGGTCTACAGCCAATCCTCGGCACAAGATCGAGCCGCCGATCGCGATGTCGTCCGGCGGCTGGTCGACACGATCCGGCAAGCCGCGATACCGCCGGAACGTCACGCCGGCTGAGGCGGAATCTGTGCGGCAACGTCACACCGCCTGCGAAAAGATGGAAAGATTCGGTGACCAGACTGTTGAGTCAGTCAGAGTACTCCCGAGTCAGCAAAGAGGATGCGGCGTGCCCTTTCCCCGTCACGAACCGTTTTTTACCGCAGAACCCGAGTGTCGTCCAGAGCCCCCGCCCAAGGCTGCACCTACTCCACGGGCGCCGCCCGGCGAAACCGAGCAGCAATCGCCGCTGCGGTCGGTCCACTGGGCGCGCCCGACTCACGCGCCGGCCGAGGCAATCGCCACCGATTCGGCACCCTGGCGCAGCGGCGCACTGTGGCTGCTGCTGACCGGGCTCGCCATCGGCGGTTCGGCGCTCTATTTGGTCTATGCCGCGGTCGTCGCACCAAGCCCGCCCCCGCCCAGATCACCGGTCACAGCCCCGGCAGTCCTGCGCGACAGCGTCACCCCGGCACCGATCCTGCCGGCACCGATCCTGCCGCCACCGGCCCAGCCCGAACCGGTCGCCCGGTCGCCGATCGCCGAGCCCCTCGCTTCGCCCGAACCGCGGCCGCCATCCTTCACCTCACGTCAGTTGAGCCCGAGCCTATCGCGCCCGCCACGGCCGGCCTTCGACCTGCCACCGCAGCCTGCTCCGGCCGTCACCAATCCGCCGGTCCACCTGCATCCCGTGACACCGCGGCCGCCGGCGACGCACGTCGAACCCACGGCTTCACCGACATCGACACCGTCCGCCGACGGGCCGCCGATCGACGCGCGGGATCTGCCGCCGCCCGACACACCGATCATCCCCCCGCGCGATCGCTGAACCCCGGTAGGGCTGCCTTTCCGTCTTAGCGATAGGTGCGGCCCCTGGTCGATGCTATCCCACGGCATCGATTTGTTCGCCGCTTCGAGGCCCCCGATGATCTCTCGCTACAGCCGCCCGGCCATGACCGCCATCTGGTCTCCGGAAAACCGCTTTCGCATCTGGTTCGAGATCGAGGCGCATGCCTGCGACGCGCAGGCCGCCCTCGGCATCATCCCGAAATCGGCCGCCGAAGCGGTCTGGGCGCGCGGCAAATGGGAGATCGAGCGGATCGACGAGATCGAGCGCGAGACCAAGCACGATGTCATCGCCTTTCTGACCAACCTCGCCGAGCATGTCGGGCCAGAGGCGCGCTTCGTCCATCAGGGAATGACGTCGTCCGACGTGCTCGACACCTGCCTGGCCGTGCAGTTAAAGCAGGCCACCGACATCCTGCTTCAGGATCTGGACCATCTTCTGGCCGCGCTGAAACGACGCGCTTTCGAGCACAAGCTGACGCTGTGCGTCGGCCGCAGCCACGGCATCCATGCCGAGCCGATCACCTTCGGCCTCAAGCTCGCCGGATTTTATGCCGAGTTCGACCGGAACCGCACGCGCCTGCGGGCGGCGCGGGCCGAGATCGCGACCTGTGCGATTTCCGGCGCGGTCGGTACCTTCGCCCAGATCGATCCGCGGGTCGAAGAGCATGTCGCAGCCAAGCTCGGCCTGACGCCGGAGCCTGTTTCGACCCAGGTCATCCCGCGCGACCGCCATGCTAGCTTCTTTGCGGTTCTCGGCGTGATCGCGTCCTCGCTTGAGCATCTGGCGATCGAGATCCGGCATCTCCAGCGTACCGAGGTCCGGGAGGCCGAGGAGTATTTTTCGCCGGGCCAAAAGGGCTCGTCGGCCATGCCGCACAAGCGCAATCCGGTGCTAACCGAGAATCTGACCGGCATCGCCCGCGTCGTGCGCGCTGCGGTGATTCCCTTCATGGAGAATGTGGCACTGTGGCATGAGCGCGACATCTCGCATTCCTCGGTCGAGCGGCTGCTGGCGCCGGATACCACAGTGGCGCTGGATTTCGCCCTGGCGCGAATGACCGGCGTGATCGACAAGCTGGTGGTCTATCCCGACCGGATGCGCGCCAATCTCGAGTCTCTGGGCGGCCTCGTCCATTCGCAGCGCGTGCTGCTCGCCCTGACCCAGGCGGGCATGAGCCGCGAAGACGCCTATGGCGCGGTCCAGCGCAACGCCATGCCGGCCTGGCGCGGCGAGGGCGATTTCCTCGATCTGCTGACGCGGGATGCCGCGGTAACGAAACATCTCGACGCGGCGGCGCTGGCCGAATTGTTCGACGATGGCCACCACACCAAACATGTCGAGACGATTTTCCGGCGGGTGTTCGGGGCGGCGTGAACCCCCTCACGCATCCATTAGGCGGGTGTTGCGCAGCTTGGCATCGGTCATGATCGCCCTCACATAGTCGGTGCCGCGGAAATCGGCGCGCGTCAGATCGGCCGCCGTGAAATCGGCGCCTTCGATTCGCGCCTCACGCAGATCGACATCGGTCAAATCGGCCGAAACCAGACTAGCCCCCCGAAGATCGCTCGGCCACATCCGCCCGGAACTGCGGCCGTTGGCGTTGCGGATCGGCATCACGCCGAACACCGCAGCGCTGAGCTTCGCGTAAGCCAGATCGGCATGGGCCAGATTGGCGCCGGAGAGATCAGCGCCATCCAGCCGGCAATTGCGCAGCCGGCTTCGGTCGAGCTGGGCCAGGCACAGTTTCGCCCCGCGCAGATCGGCTCCGGTCAGGTCGCAGCCAGAAAGCTTGGCGCCCGAGAGATCCGCCTCGGACAAATCGACGCCGGCCAAAGAGGCGCCGGCCAGATTCAGTCGCTGGCCCTCGCGTCCCTCGCTGGCGATCCAGGCCAGATGCCAGCCGACCCGGCGATTCATCTCTTCCTGGGTCGCCTGGGCCACCGGATCGGCCAGTTGAGTGTCTTTGCAAGAGGTTTTGGACAGATCGACATTCATCAGGATTGCCCCGCGCAAGTCGGCGTGATCGAAATTCGTCCCTTCGACGCAGGCATTGTTCAGCATGGCCGCGTTGAGATTGGCGTAGGTAAAGCGCGCAGCCGAAAGATTGCTGCCGCTGAGATCGGCACCCGCGAACACCGCCCGCAGGCAATCGGCGCCGCTGAGATCGGCACCGGCGAGATTGGCCTCGCTCAGATCGGCATCGATCAGGCGCGCCTTGTGCATCATCGCGCCAGACAGATCGGACGGACATTCCCGCAGGCGCCGTTCGCCACCGACCCAATAGACCCGCTGACCGGGCCGCAGATTGGCCCGTTCGAGATTGGCCCCCTCGAGCCGGGCCTTGCTGAGATTGCAGCCGCGCAGATCGGCCCCGACAAACGACGCGCCGGTCAGATCGGCACCGCTGAGATTGGTACCGCTCAAATCCGCCCCGTCGCACAGGCTTTTGGCGAGGCGCGCGGCACTCAGATCCGCTTCCGCCATCCGGGCGAATTGCAGGCTGAGCGCCGACAAATCGACACCGTTCAGCGTTGCGCCCTTGAGATTGAGGATCTTCCCACCCGGTTTCCCGTCCAGGTAGTGTCGGTGCGCCATGACAGCGTGGAGTAATTCGCTCTGTTTCATCGCCCCTGCGGTATGGCAATAGCAACCGACCTCGGCATCCCCCAGATCGGCCGCCTGTATCTGAAAACACCAAAAATCGCATTATCACCATTCAATCTACCAAGAATATCTCTACCTCATTCTCGAATCAAACCAAATTTTATCGCACGCTTCATTAGAATTATTATGACCTAGATCATTATCTACCTTACGTTTCAATATAAATTGAATATCATCGCATTTTTATCAAATTTGAATTATCAAGAGCGTTCATGGGCGGCAGTTAGACTACCTTCGGCTGTCTCGGTGATTTCACCCTCGATCAGCTCGGTGCCCAGATCGAGCACCTGAAAGCCCGAGATATTGGCCGGCACCGGTTTACCGGGACGCAGACCCAGCCGAATCAGGTCGCGCGCCCGGGGCAGAACCCGGCCATTGACGCTGGATGTCAGTTTCGCAAAAGCATCTGCCGCACTCCGAATCCCCTTTCCGACACTGCCGACGTAGCCGATGGCGACAGCCAGGCTGTCCAACAATTTCTGCGTTCCTTCGACGATCCGGTCCTGGTTCTCAATCTGCCGCATCAGGCTGATCTCGACCGAGGCGAAACCGATGATCGAAGCAAGACCGGTTGGTCCCGCGAGCAGGATCTGTGCCTGCGCTGCTTTTTTCATGAACAATGGATCGGCCCGGCCGATTTTCTCCAAGGCCCCCTCGTTCGGCAGATACATGACGGTCAGCTGACGGGCGATTTCGCGGGGATGGCCGGCCTTGCGCCAACTGGCCGCGACGGCACCGCGATAATCGCGATCGACCAGATCCTTCAGATGCTGGTTCATCGTGCGGGCGAGATTGCCATAGGCTTCGGCCTCACGCTCCGAGCCCTCGGCCTGCGCCAGATCGAGCAAAAACTTCGACGCCTTGGCATCGATCACCAGCACGCTGTCCGCGGGCAGAAACACCAGCGCATCCGGCCGCTTGCGCTGGCCCTCGTCATTATTCACCGTGGCTTGCAGGATGAAATCCCGTTCGATCAGCAGACCGAACGAGGTCAGCGTATTGGACAGACCGACTTCGGCGAAATGCCCGGCCCCGCCGGGACTCGACAGCGCGCGCCAGATCGTGTCGAGCACGACCGCCTTTTCGCCCAGTTGCCCTTTGATCTGCGACACGCCGTCGGCCAGACTCTTGACCTCGGCTTGCAGCGACGCGGCGACCGCCTGGGTTTGCGCGGCCGATTGCTGCTTTGCCTCATGCGTTTCGCGTTTATGGTCGGCCAGCAACTTGGATGAAATCTGCTGTGCGGTTTCCAGCACGCCGGCCTGGGTCGTTTTCAAGAACTCCGCCTTGGTCGATTCCCAATCGGCGATGCGCTCACGCATCGAGGCGGCATCCTGGCGGGCGAGTGCCACCGCCGTTTCGGCGGCATGGGCCGCCGCCCGCGCCGTGGTCAAGTCCGCCTGCATCGATTCGAGCCGCGCCACAGCGGCCCCCAACCGCGCCTCGGCCGCAGCCCGCGCCTCGCCGACGCGCCGGGTCAGCAATCCCGCGGCCAGCATCCCGCACAACAGTCCGGCGACAAGCCCAACCGCGACACTCATCCATTCCACGACGGCTTCTCCAACCAAACGCCGTCACCGCCCCCTGACCGCCAAGGAAACTGACCGACCTCGGCGCTTTTTGTCATGCGGGTTCGGATTTTGGCAAGCCCGCGTCTCGCCGGCTCGCGTGATAGCGCCGGGCTTGGCCTTGCCGGCGGTCGAATGATCCTTCGGCGTCAAGCCGATCCAGGCCACGAAGTGCCGGCCCCTGCGGAAAAGTTCGGGCGCCGGACTTGCCATGGCCGTCTCATGTCATCATTGCGCGCAATGATGACATGAGGGGGGGCTAGAGGGCACTCCGTAACACTCGGTTCCGGTATCCAGACGCCCGACGCGACTATTTACTATTAAGCGCGTTGAGTGCCGCCGTGCAGACGACCTCGTCTTGGGAGCCGGTTCCGCCGGAGCAGCCGATGCCGCCGATCAACTTGCCGTCCTCGATCAGCGGAATGCCGCCGCGCGAGGCGACGACGTCGTCGAGCGACAGCATGTAATTGTTGCCGCCCTGGATGCCGCCTTCGAACACCTTGGTCGGCCGGCGAAACTTGGCGGCGGTGCGCGCCTTGTGCTCGGAAATCGAGATGGAGGCGAGCTGGGCCGCATCCATCCGGCCGAAGGCGACGAGATTGGCGCCCGAATCGACGACCGCGATGTTCATCGCCCAGCCATGCTTGGTCGCTTCGGCGATCGCCGCCTGCACCAGCGCCTGCGCACGCGCCAGCGCGATCGGGGCGCCATAAGGTTGGCTGAACGGCATTTTTTCCGGCACGGTGTCGAGCGGATTGGCCGGTGCGGCCGGCGGCGGTTCCGCGGGCGCCTGAGCGAAGCCGGCGGTGGTGCCGAGCAGGGCTGTGGCGAGCAGCATCGCCGTTATGATACGGAATTTCATAAACTTCCTCTCCTGTCGTCGTGTCGGCCCGCCTTCTGGCGGGCGTTGGAATGGCGCGCCACTCTAGCGGTCTCGCGGCCGGCCCGCTTGTGAATTAAGCCGATGGAACTCTGCAATTTTCGGTGATGAGACCCGAACGGGGCTCAATCTCGAGATTTTTATGCATTTCTCGCATGGAGCGCTGTTCGAAGCCTGTAACGTTGACGCCCGGCGACGGGCCGGATACTGACCCGTTGTGACTTAATCGTTTCGGTGAAAGGAGAGCCATGGACCGTCTCATCGCAGGCTATCGCCGATTCCGCGCCGAAATCTGGCCGACCGAGCGGGCTCGTTACGAAGCGCTCGCCCAAGCCGGCCAGCGGCCGGAAACGTTGGTCGTCGCCTGCTCGGATTCGCGGGTCGACCCCCAGACCGTGTTCGGTGCGGTGCCGGGCGAATTGTTCGTCATCCGCAATGTCGCGGGGCTGGTGCCGCCCTATCAGCCGGACGCCCATGCCCATGGTTCGAGCGCCGCGCTGGAATATGGCGTGCGCGTGCTCAAGGTCTCGCGCATCGTCGTGCTCGGTCATGCGCGTTGCGGTGGTGTGCGCGCCATGGTCGAGGGGGCGCCGGCCGAGGCGCGCGATTTCGTCGAACCCTGGATGGCGATCGCCAAATCCGTCCTGGCTCCGATCCCGGCCGAAGGTGCGACCGACGAAATTCTCTGCCATTACGAGGCCGAGATCGTGCGCCTGTCGCTGGCCAATCTGCGGACCTTTCCCTGGATTGAAGCCGAGGTAGCCGCCGGCCGGCTGGAGCTGCACGGCTTCAGCTTCGACGTTCATACCGGCGTGCTGTCGCGACTCACGGGAGATCATTTCGTTGCCGTAACGTAAAACGGCGCCGTATAAGAACTTGAGAGAGGATGCCCGCGACATGGCCCAGTTTCGATCCTCGGTGGTCGCACCGTGACCGACCCGGCCTCACCGCTCAGTTCGATCGAGGCGGTCGAGCACGGGCTCGGGGTTGCCGGCTATATCGCCAGCCGGCCGATCGCGACCGCAGTGTTCCTGGCCGAGCGCTTGGGCAAGCCGATCCTGGTCGAAGGCCCGGCCGGCGTCGGCAAGACCGAACTGGCCAAGGCGCTGGCCGCCTGGCTCGGTCTCAAGCTGATCCGGCTGCAATGCTATGAAGGGCTCGACGAGTCCAAGGCGCTCTATGAGTGGAAATATGGCAAGCAACTGCTCTATACCCAGATCCTCAAGGACAAGCTGGGCGAGGTGCTGGGCGATGCCGGCACGCTGTCCGAGGCGCTCGACCGGCTGCATGGCTTCAGCGACATCTTCTATTCGCAGGAATTTCTTGAGCCCCGGCCTTTGCTGCAAGCGCTTCAGCAACCCCAGGGTTGCGTGCTGCTGATCGACGAAATCGATAAATCCGAGCAGGAATTCGAGGCGTTCCTGCTCGAACTCCTGTCGGACTATCAGGCGACGATTCCCGAGATCGGCCCGATCACGGCCCTCGTGCCGCCGATCGTGATCCTGACCTCGAATACCGGACGCGATCTGGGCGACGCGCTGAAGCGGCGCTGCCTGCATCTGCATATCGGCTTTCCCGAGCCGCGGCTGGAGTCGCGCATCATCGAGACGCGCGTGCCGGGGATCGGGGCGGCGTTGCGTCAGCAGATCGTGGAATTCGTGCAGCGCCTGCGCAAGCTCGACCTCAAGAAGCTACCCTCGGTCAGTGAAACCATCGATTGGGCGCGGGCTTTGCTGCTGCTCCATGTCGCGGCGCTCGACACCGACACCGTGCGCGACACGCTGAATCTATTGCTGAAATACGAGTCGGACGTCCAGGCCGCCTCGATCCAGGTGCCCGACCTGATCGCACGGGTCGCGAGCGGGCGGGGTTAGGACGATGCACGAGCCGCTGCTGCGCTTCTTTCGAGCGGCACGCGGCGCGGGGGTGCGCATCTCGCCGGCCGAAAGCATTGATGCACTGCGTGCCGTCGAAACCGTGGGATATGCCGACCGCGCGGTGCTGAAGGACGTGCTGGCCTTGTCGCTCGCCAAGACGCTGGCGGAAAAACAGGCGCTCGACGAGTGTTTCGAGCTTTATTTCAGCGCCACCCCGGCCGGCGAAGCGCCGTCAAAGCCGCGTGACGCCGACGCCGGACAAGGCGAACTGGCGCAAATGCTGTTGGCCGGCGACCGGGCCGCCCTCGCCGCCGCCATGGCGCAGGCAGCAGCAGATTCGGGCCTGTCGGAGATCCGGCTCTTTACCCAGGTCAATCAATTCGCCCGGCGCATTTTGGAAGGCATGGGGCTTGACCGGCTGGAGCGCGACATCGCCGCAATGGCCGGCGTGCCCGAAACGGCCGAAGCGCTGCGCCAGGCCCGCGCCGCTTTGGGTGAGCAGGCGCGCGAACTGGTCGATCGCAATCTCGTGCTGTTCGGCCGGGGCGAGAGCGCAAGGCTGCGCGAGGAAGCCTTGCGCACAATTCGCCTCGGTGCACTCGACCGGCGCGATCTGCCGCGCATGCGCATCATCGTGCGCGCCATGGCCAAGCGGCTGCGCGATCGCTACGCACGACCGCGCCGCCGCCGCAACCGCGGCCAGCTCGATGCCAGACGAACGATCCGGCACAATGCCGGTTGGGGCGGCGTGCCGTTCATTACCCATTGGAAACGGCGCCATATCGAAAAGCCGCGGTTGCTGGTGCTGTGCGACGTCAGCGGCTCAGTCGCCGCGGCCGCGGAATTTCTGTTGCTGCTGCTCTACGCGCTGAATGAGGCGCTGTCCGACATCCGGGCCTTTGCCTTTTCCGGGTCGCTGATCGAGGTCAGCGGGTTTCTGGACACGATGGAGACCGATGCGGCGATCGGCGAGATCCTGCGCCGCGTCGGCTTCGGCTCGTCCAATTACGGCCAGGCGTTCGCCGATTTCGAAGCCGGCTGGATCGATGCCGTGACGCGGCGGACGAGTGTGCTGATCCTGGGCGATGGTCGCGGCAATTTCACTGATCCGCGTACCGATATCGTGAAGCGGATCGGTGAACGCGCCCGGCGCGTGATCTGGCTCAATCCCGAGGC
>JAXDMU010000062.1:0-5984 GCA_034665905.1 Aliidongia sp.
CGGTTGGGATGCCGAGCCGGCCGGGCGGGACAGCATCCGGTTCGGCGATAACTGGATCGCCGCCGGCAGTTCCGCGTTGCTCGTCGTCCCATCGGTGATCGTACCGGAAGAATTCAACGTCCTGATCAACCCAGCCCATGCGGGCAGTTCATTGATCACCGCTGTCAAAGTCCGGAAATGGCTCTACGACGCGCGTCTGACCAAGATGCCGTGACGTGATCAGAGCAAAGAGGGCTCGAGCGTGCCTGGGGCAACAAGATCGAGCACAGCACCCTGGCAAACCGTGCGGTCCATGTCATCATGTCATCGGCTGAGGTGGCAATTTCGGCTGGTCGAGCGTAGATGAGAGATGACGGAGGCGGACCGGTCGAGGGCTGTTACCCCTCGACCGGCCTCTCCATCAGTTCCGGGTAACCTCCAAGTGGATGAGAAACCGCCACGGTAGTCGGAGCTTAAGGAGAAAGCGCGTTTTCAGCATGCTCTTTCCTCCATGGCGGCGGGACCGGCCTATCCGGCCCGCCGCCATCGTCTTATTTATCCTTCAGCGGAAAGCCAAGCGGCGCGACCCCCGGCCGCTCGCCGGACTATAAGCCGGCGAGCGGCCGTCATTCCGAGGGCCGTAGCACCTGGCGGACAGAGGCGATGAATCGCCGGCGATAAGCCGCCGCCAGGGCCGGGCTGTGAGGCGCGTTATAGAAGCCGACGGCCGCGCCGATGTCGCCATGCGCCTGGTCAACCGCCATCCGAAAGATGATGCCGGCAGCGAGCGCGTTGGCGCAGCCATCATCCCGCAGCAGACCTTCGGTCTCAGCATCTGACGATCTATGCCAAGCCCGTCGAAAATACGGCAGCCAACTCGAATTGACCTGGAAGGGGCCGATATCGACCGTTCCATTTCGATTCCGCGTGACCTGGCCGACGCGACCACCCTCGACGGCACGGAGCCCATCGAGGGCGGCGATCGGCAGATCATAGAGGCCAGCAACATAGGTGATGCAGGCGGGTGTCGGAGCCACCTGCGCACCCGCCGGGGCGGCCGAGGCGGCGAGCACGATCGCCGCCGCCAGCACCAACCTCATATCGTCTCGATCGCCACGCTGGTCGAACCGTGCAGCCCGCCCTGGGCGTCCGTGAACCGGACGAAGATCCGCGACCCGGCCGGATCGAACGGCACCGCGCCGGCCGAGCTGACGAAGATCGAGAAGGTGGGCGTGGTCCCGCCGGCGATCGTCAGCGGGAACGAGGCCGCAGGCGCCGACAGGCAGGCACCCGTGGAGGGGTTCGACGGGCAGATCGTGGCGGTGACCGGCAGGGTGGCGGCGCCGGTATCGACCGAGACGGTGAGCGGTGCTGAAGCACCGAGATTATCGGTCGCCACGGCAAATGCGCCAGCTCCACCGTTTGGCACCTCGACGATACCGTTATTCGTCGCCGTCGCCGCGAGCGCGATGATGTCGGCGATCGGCGTCGCGGAGAAGGTGAGATCGACGGTGTCAATCCCGGCAAGGATGCCGGCCGGCGCCGCGCCGGTGCACGAGAAGTCGAGCGTCATCCCTGGCGCGATGAATGGCGTCGAACCCTGAAACGAAACGATGAAGCTCTGAATGCCGTCATTGCCGGCGATCGTCACCGGGGTGTTGGGGGCTCCGACCGGAACATTCGAGGAGTTCGTCGCCTGATAGGCGAGCGTCAAGCCGGCCGGCGCAGTCACCGGCAAGGCGATGGCGCAGCCGTCGAGCGTAGCGCTGCCGGCGTTGATCATCGTGGCGAAAATCGTCGCCGTATTCCCGAGCTGGACCGCGCGCGAGCCAGGCAGGACCGAAGCATGGCTGGCGGTTGGCGCAATCGAGAAGACCTGGACGCGCTGATTGCTGGGGTCGCCGATGAAAAGCCGACCATGCACCGGGTCGATGCCGATGCCAGTCGGTCCTAAAAACTGTGCATTCGAGCTACCGAGCGATCCCGTCGTGCCGATCGTCTGCACGAATTGATAGGTGCTGGCATTCAAGACCTGAACTCGGTCGTTGGGACCGTCATCAGCGATCAGAACCAAGTTCGTCGTCGGATCGAAAGTGGCCGAAATCGGTCCGGTGAAATGGCTGTTATCCGAATGATTTAGACCGGGTCCGCCCAGCGTCATGACATAGGTAAAGTTTTTCGCATCGAAGATCTGGACACGATCATTGAAACCGTCCGCGACCATGATCTGATTTGAGGTCGAGTTATATTCTGCATCCTGCGGATTATTGAAATGAGTATTGTCCGAACCGGTCTCTCCTACAGTTCCAAGCGTAGCAATATATGCCAAGCTCTTCGCGTCGAAGATCTGGACGCGATTATTTCCGCTGTCAGCGACATATAACTGATGCGCCACCGGGTTCAGCCGGGTCGAGACAGGCCCATTGAAATGGGCATTGTCGGTACCGATCACACCGCTCGCGCCGATCGTCCCAACATAGGCAAAGCTTTTCGCATCGAAGATCTGGACGCGATTATTTCCGTTATCAGCGACGAAGAGATGGCCCGATCCGGGATCAACGCCGATATCAGTGGGTTGGTTGAGATGGGCATTATCCGAGCCGCTTAACCCGGTCACGCCGATCGTCGCGACCGCAGCCAAAGAGGCTGTGTCGAATATCTGCACCCGGTGATTTGAGAAGTCCGCAACGAAGTAATGTCCATTCACGGCGTCAACGTTACCGCCGTTCGGAATGTTGAAATGGGAATTGTCCGTACCGGCCACCCCACTCACACCGAGGGTCTGCTGGTAGCTGTAGACTTGAGCAAACGCCCCCGTTGCCCCCGTCAAACCGATCATTATTGTAAGACAGGCGCCGATGTATTTCACGTGAAACATTTTGTTCTTCCTTTTATTTAGAATTGATCATCTTCTGTGTGAGAGATCGGCCGAAAGGCCGCTCGTTCACATAGAAGATGAAAGCCGAACGCCATGGTCGTGGCGAGGCAGTCAAACCCCCAGGCTCTTGGGCCTGGCCGCGTAGCGGCGCGGAGCCACGCGCACCCGCGGCTTAGCGGGGAGCATGGCGAGCGGGGTTGACGGCTTCGCCTCGGCCATGGCCCGAGCGCCCCTATGGCGCTCGGCTCCCTTTAACCGACACCCGTGACAGTAGTCAATTACATGATCCCTGCGGCTGGACGGTGCAGACTGCGCTGGCATTGGGGCAATTTGGGGCGTTGAGGTTGACAGGGCTGGTCGGCGGGGTGGAACTTAGCGCCGGCGCCGCATCGACGCCCGTGGTCGGAAAACTGGAAAATGTTCCACTCGGCGTGACTTGACCATCTGTGACCACCGCGGGATTGCAAGTGCATAGATTGGACGAGAGTGTCCAGTTGAGATGGGCTTTGAATTCGAAGGCAAACCAGGCGAAGCTGGGGGGGCGGCCAGCGATTTGACCTTGCGCCGCCGCCGTCCATAGACAGATTGGTTGAGCATTTTGCACATTGTGCTGGGCGCAAGTGTCGCTCGGATTCGCGACATCAAACGGTACGCACTGCCCGCCGGCGCTATTGACGCATTGGCTGACGTTGGGTGGCGATGTGGTCGGGCTCCCAATCTGAATGATGCTCCCGGCCATGCATTGAAACGTCGTCGTGGTCGTGGTGCTCGCGTTGCCGGTCGCCCCGGCACCGAAGCCGGCAGCGACGCAGCTTTCGTTGCTGGTCGTGGCGGTCGTAAATGTGGACCCGCTCGGGTGGTTGACACCCGTCGAATCGGTGCAGCTCGTCGGAACAGCGCTGCACGTCTGAGCGCTCGCGGTGAGCTGGCCATTATGACAAGCGAGGGTCTCCGACCCGGAGTTCGGACTTGGGATCGTGGGAAACTGACCGGTCGTTACGACCTCGCTTTGACCGTCATTAAGGCCACTCAGAAAGCCGACGCATTGAGACGACGACCAGGAAACGACTTGGCTTGGGCAGAATGCTGGTGGCGGCGGCGCGCATGACGAATGGGTCACTCCGGGAGCCGGGTGAGCAACGAAGCTTTGCCATCCGGCTTGCGAAGCGAACATATACTGCACATTGTTTTGCGAATGATTCGTCGCGACGACGCAGATCCCGAAATTGGTCATCGTTGCCGTTGCACCAGGTGGCAGAAGGCCCCCATGGCTGGCAGCGATCGTTTCACCTGGGTCCGGCTGTAGCTGCGCACGCGCGGGAAACGCCATCGTGGTAGCAATGATCGATAGAGCCGTGAGTATCCACCGGATCATTTCGGCCCCCCGACATTCGTCATTGTGGTTTCGGCGCGGGACTGCAAGAGACAAGCCATAATGACCGGGATCAGGCCGTTGTAGTTCAGCGTCATGAACCCGTCCGGGCGCCGATGGAGGAGTTCCGGCAGACCGGCGGCCGCGACGCTTTGAGCGCTGATCCCGATGTCCGGCAGATGCGTTTCGAGCTGGATATATTTCCCGATCCGCATCTGGGACAGGGTGATGCAAGGGTCTGCGATCGGCTGCCAATCAGGGCTCTTCAGGCGCTCGTCGGACGTCGCAAAAAAGTCTGGTGCGGTGATGGCGCCGATAGCCGTTCCGTTTCCATTGATCGTGAGCGGTCCCGTGCTTGAGGGGCCGGTCGCCTCAAGCGTCTGCGTTTGGACATCAAGGACAGCAGCCTGGCCATCGGCCGTCGCCGGCGTGCCGGTCAAACTCAGCCTCTTAGCGTTGACGTTGGCGCCATTATTGATGTCGTTTCCGCCCATATTGAGCACCGTGGTCATCGTGCTACAGCTTGGGTTACCCGGAACCGCCGTGCGGCAGAGATAGATAGTGGTGCCAACGCTGTCGCCATCGGTGATGAGCGCGGCAAAAGCGTTGGTGGCGGGGTTGCAGCCGGCCGCGCCGGTGAAGGCGCTGAGCGCCTGGGACCAATTCTGGCCGCTGGCTACGCCGGCCGTGACAAACCCGGTCGCCGTGCGCCCGGTGTTGGCGGCGGCGAGAGGGGCATCAACGCTGCTGAGCGGATGCGCCTCTGCACTGACCGTCAATATCCCTTGCAGCTGATTGACATTATAGACCCGGAACATAACGCACCAGGTCCCGCCGGTGGGCGTTGTCGGCAGGAGCGACGGATCGGCGGCGCCGGCCGCGATCAAGTCAGATACGTGGAAGCTGACCGCGGCCCCGCCGCCGGCATTGACCGTGTTGATGATGTTTGTCCGCTGGGTAAAGGCGTACTGGCGGGTGGCGTCGACCATCGTGCTGGCGGATTGGCCGAAGCGGATGTCGGCTTGGACCTCGTTGTTTTGAAACGTGAGGCGCGACACACCCGCCGCGACGATGGCGGAAATCACGATAGAGATGAGGATGGCGATCAAGCTGCCCTGGCCCATGGCTGGCCCCTGTCAGTGGTTGCGGAGGATGGTTTGCATCGCGATCGTGCCATTCGGCACACCGGCCGCGACGATGGCTGGTTGCAGTGGCAGCAGCGGGACGATCGCGCCGGCGACTACGGGGCCGACCAAAACGTTGTTGGCGGTCAGGTGCTGCACCAACGAAATGATGTTGGCCTGGGCACCTGACGGGATGGCGAGAAACGTCGCGACCGTTCCGGGTGCGACGACGATGGCATTGAATAACCCGCTGCTCTGGTAGCCCTGCGGCAGCCCGGAAAGAATATTGGCGGCAGAAATCGCGCCGCTGAAGGAGGGATTGGCATCGGCGTACTTTTCAGCGGCTTCGTGAAAAGTGATCATTGCGGCCGCATTCGCCATTTGACCGTACTGCACGGGTTGAAGCAGCCGCGACAACACGATCAGCGGCAGCAGCAGCAGCAGCATGGATGTGAAGATGTAATTCGGGAAAGCGGTCATGGCGGGCCTCGATCATGGAGGCAAAGAGCCGTGGGCGTCGTCTCCCACGGCTCTTTGGACAGAGTCAGGAGCCTTTGTAGGTGACCACGACGGTGTTGGTGGTGTTGATGCCGCAATCGGTCGTAGCCACGCCTGGATCGACAGGCGGAAT
>JAXDMU010000063.1:0-4183 GCA_034665905.1 Aliidongia sp.
GAAGCCGAGGCGCACTACACTCGCAGGCCCCCCAAACGGAGCTGACGACATCATGAAGCGCCAGGAATTGAGCGATGCGCTCAAAGAGGCTATGAAGGCGCGCGATACGCGTACCACCACAACTCTCAGGATGGTGCTCGCCAAGATCAAGGACAAGGATATCGAGGCGCGGCTCGTCAACAACCATGACGGCATCGACGATACCGCCGTGCTGGCGCTGCTTCAGGGCATGGTCAAGCAGCGGCGCGAGAGCATCGTGCTCTATCAGCAGGGCAATCGCCCGGATCTGGTCGATCAGGAGAGCACCGAGATCGCGCTGATCGAGCGCTTCATGCCGGCGCAGCTCGATGCCGATGCGGCGAAGGCGGCGATCCACGCCCTTATCCAGGAAATCGGCGCGACCGGTATCAAGGATATGGGCCGGACCATGGCGGCGCTGAAGGAGCGTTTTGCCGGGCAGATGGATTTCACCCGAGCCAGCGCGCTGGTCAAGGAGGCGCTGACCGGCGCCACCTGAGCCCATGTCTTTTCCCCCGGCCTTTCTGGACGAAATCAGGGCGCGCGTGCCGCTGGCCGAGCTGATCGGCCGGCGCACGCGGCTGGTGAAACGCGGCCGGGAACATACCGGCCTCTGCCCTTTCCATAACGAAAAATCGCCGTCCTTCACGGTCAATGAGGAGAAGGGCTTCTTTCACTGCTTCGGCTGCGGTGCTCATGGCGATGTCATCGGCTTTGTCATGCAGACGCAGAATCTGGGTTTTCTCGACGCGGTCGAGGCGCTGGCGGCCGAAGCCGGGCTCGAAGTCCCGAAACCGACGCCGCAGGAGCGCGAGCGCGCGGTGCGGGAAAAGACGCTCAACGAGGTGACCGAGGCGGCGTGCACGTTCTTTCAGGCACAGCTGCACACACGTGTCGGGGCAGCGGCGCGGACTTATCTTGATCGGCGCGGCCTCGACGATGTGGCGATCGCGCGCTTCCGGCTGGGCTATGCGCCGGGCGGCAACGCGCTGCTGAAGCAACATCTGCTGACGGAATTTCCCGAGCCGCTGCTGCTCGAAGCCGGGTTGATCGGCCTGAAGGAAGGACGCGACTCGAGCTTCGATTATTTCCGTGATCGGGTGATGTTCCCGATTCTCGACCGGGCCGGACGAGTCATCGCGTTTGGCGGCCGGGTCATGGGTGACGCCAAGCCGAAATATCTGAATTCGCCCGATACGCCGATCTTCCACAAGGGTGGCGTGTTGTACGGGTTGAACTGGGCGCGTGCCGGGGTTGGCAACGGGGCCGAACTCATCGTCACGGAAGGCTATATGGATGTGATCGCGATGCACCGCGCCGGCTTTGAAGGGGCCGTAGCACCCCTCGGCACGGCGCTGACGGAACTGCAACTGACCGAACTCTGGCGTCTGGCAGACGAGCCAGTGCTGTGCTTCGACGGCGATACCGCCGGCCAGCGCGCGGCCGGGCGCGCGCTCGACCGCGCGCTGCCGTTGCTGAAGCCGGGCAAATCCCTGCGTTTCGCCACGCTGCCGCCGGGCGAGGATCCCGACACGCTCATCGGCAAATTCGGCCCGACCGCCCTGCAAGGCGTACTGAAATCGGCCCAACCGCTGGCGGAAGTGCTGTGGTCGCATGAGTTGGCGGCGCGGCCATGCGATACGCCGGAGCGCAAGGCAGACCTGCGCAACCGGTTGAAGGCGCGCTCCGGCCTGATCCAGGATACCGGCCTCTCCCTGGAGTATCAGAATTTTTTCAAGAACTGCGTCTATGAGCGGCTGCGTCCGGCATGGAGCGGGCAGCGGCGGCCGGCCGGTCGCGGTACGCCCGCACGCAAAACGGCGCCCCTGCCGCCGCCGCCGCCCGATCCGGCGGCGCTGCTGCGGCGGCAGCAGGAAGTGCTCGTGTCGCTGGTGCTCTACTGTCCTGATTTGCTCGACGACATCATCGAAGATTTTGCCGAGATCATTTTTACGGCAATCGATCTTGACAGGCTGCGGCAGGAGGTCATAAACGTTCACGCTAACGACCCCGGTCTTGACGCGGCCATACTGAAACATCACTTGAACAACCATGGCTTTGGCCGGGATGTGGAGGCGCTCAGTCCCCATCACCTCGTTCATGCCAGATTCGCCCTGTCGGCCGATCGGGACCAGATTTTGGCCGGGTGGCGGCAGGCGCTCAGCCATTGGCGTGATCATCTTACGGGTTCGGCGGATGTTGAGGCGGCAACGGGGCGTTTCGCGCGGGATGGAGATCAGAACCATGTTCTGGCGCTTTCGGCCGTGGCGGAACAAAGACGGAGCGATGAGGCCGATCAGGATGGCCCGGCGGAAAGCCGGCGACCGGCGGGGCGGCCTTGAGATATGTCGGACAGAGCGGGTTTAGCGGCTACCGCATAGCATCGGGACAGAATGCAGATGGCGACCAAAGCGGCAAATACGGCGGAAGTGAACGAAACCCGTGACGAGGCGGCCGAAGGCCTGATCGTCGATACCATGGCGCAGGCCGTCCGCAAGATGGTCGCGCGCGGCAAGGAGCGGGGCTACGTCACCTATGACGAGCTGAACGCCGCCCTGCCGCAGGACCAGGTTTCGTCCGAGCAGATCGAAGATACGATGACGATGCTGTCGGAAGCCGGCGTCAATGTCGTCGAGGCCGAAGAGGCCGACGAACCGGCCGCCGCGGCGAGCCCCGGCGAGGAGGAGGATTCCGAAGCCCGCGCCGGCAATCTCGACGACGAGGATATCGGCCGAACCGACGATCCGGTGCGCATGTATCTGCGCGAGATGGGTTCGGTCGAATTGCTGTCGCGCGAGGGCGAAATCGCCATCGCCAAGCGGATTGAGGCCGGGCGCGAAATGATGATCGGCGGGATCTGTGAAAGCCCGTTGACCATGAAGGCGATCATCGGCTGGCGCGATGCGCTCAACGATGCCAAAATTTTGTTGCGCGACGTGGTCGATCTCGACGCGACCTACGGCAGCAACAATGCCTTCGAAGGCACTGAGGAGGGCGCAGTGCCGGCCGAGGGGGCGGACGCCGCAGCCCCCGCCGCCGAGGTCGAGGAAATCGAACCGGAACCGGAGCCCGAAGGTGAAGGCGAAGGCGAAGGTGAAGAGGCATCGATTTCGCTTTCCGCCATGGAAGCGCAGTTGAAGCCGACGGTCATCGTCGCCTTCGACAAGATCGCCGATATCTACAAGAAGCTGGCCAAGCTGCATGAGAGTCGCGTCGAAGCCGCCCAGCGCGGCGAAGAAACGGCCAAGGCGACCGACAAGCGCTATGTCAAGCTGAAGGAAGAAATGGTTGAGGCGATGCAGGGCATCCGCCTCAACAATCAACGGATCGAGGCGCTGGTCCAACAGCTCTACGACCTCAACCGCGGCATGATGGCGCTGGAAGGCAAGTTGCTGCGCGTGGCCGAAGCGTCGGGCGTCAAGCGGCCGGATTTCCTTAACCATTATTTCGGCAGCGAACTCAACCCAGCCTGGCTCGACAAGGTGCGCGGCCTGTCGGGTAAGGGGTGGCAGAATTTCGTCAACAAACATGCCGACGAAGTGATCAATCTGCGCCGCCAGATCTCCGATGTAGCGGGTGAAACCGGTCTGCCCATCACGGAATTCCGCCGTGTGGTTTCGACCGTGCAGCGTGGCGAAAAGGAAGCGAGCCGCGCCAAGAAGGAGATGGTCGAGGCCAATCTGCGTCTGGTGATTTCGATCGCCAAGAAATACACCAATCGCGGGCTGCAATTCCTCGATCTGATCCAGGAAGGCAATATCGGCCTGATGAAGGCGGTCGATAAATTCGAGTATCGCCGCGGCTATAAATTCTCGACCTATGCCACTTGGTGGATTCGTCAGGCGATCACCCGCTCGATCGCCGATCAGGCGCGCACGATCCGCATTCCGGTGCATATGATCGAGACGATCAACAAGCTGGTCCGCACCTCGCGCCAGATGCTGCACGAGATCGGTCGCGAGCCGACGCCCGAAGAGCTGGCGGAAAAGCTGATGATGCCGCTGGAAAAGGTGCGCAAAGTCCTGAAGATCGCCAAGGAGCCGATCAGCCTCGAAACCCCGATCGGTGACGAGGAAGACAGCCATCTGGGCGATTTCATCGAGGACAAGAACGCGGTGCTGCCGCTCGACGCGGCGATCCAGGCCAATCTGCGCGAGACCACGAC
>JAXDMU010000064.1:0-2940 GCA_034665905.1 Aliidongia sp.
AGGCTGATGTGCTTGACGATCCATTGACCGAGATCCTGCGCGCCGGGGCACATAACCGGCGCGCCGCGCGCGCTGGATGACCGAGACCGGATACCGGCACCTACTTGGCCTTTGACGCCGCTCACGCAGCCGTAACCGCGAGAGCGGCGGTACTGCGCCGGTGTGCCGGACAACTGTCGCCCAAAAATGTTTGCTCCTGAACGCATGCCTCCAGGATACCGTGATCTCCTGCACCCGAGCGGCCTCACGTCTCCGGTTGTGCTCTTGGTCAGGGACGCCCGGTCTGTTCGCGCCACGCCTTCCGACGCCAACGCGGAAAAAGCGACCCAACTGAACTGAGCCACCGATTCTGAATCTCAAAGCTGAAACCGACTATTAATCCCCCATCTGGCGCAAAAATGCCTGCGCGCGTGTTTGGCTGATCTGCGACACATATTAGATTAATTCTAAATATGCCGCTGAACAAGGCCATCGGCCTAGAGTGCTCCGGTACACAACACTCATTTTACGAGTTTTTTTTGGGAGTGATTGTGGGGGGTCGCTAAATTTGTTGTTGAACTGGCGATCATAATATATATGTTGCTTTTCTACAGGTGGTAAAAATAGCCTTTACGTATAGGATATGGTGCCCTCTATGAGCGATGAGAGATGTATCGGTGACCGGGGCGGCCCCAGCAGAGCGCGCATCGGCAATGCTGGCTTTCACTCCCCACGCCGCCCTGGCCGTCTTCGCCCAGCGGTTCGGGGCGAACATCTCTGACCGGGATCTCATTCGATGCAGGACGCCCTCAGGCAATTACGTCCGCTGTCCGCCGCCCAATTGGGTGTCTGGATCGCTCAGGAACTCGCACCGGGCACCGCGATCTATAATATTGCCGAGTATGTCGAGATCCACGGCCCAATCGACTCGGTCCTGTTCGAAACAGCATTGCGGCAAATCGTGGGCGAGACCCAGACGTTTCATTTGCGCTTCGAGGAAGGGGAAGACGGTCCGAGGCAACTGATCGGCGCGGTGCCCGATTGGTCCCTCCAAATTATCGACGTCTCGGCAGAGGCCAATCCAAGAGAGGTCGCCGAGGCCTGGATGCGGGCGGAAACGGCTCGACCGATCGACCCGAAGCTGGAAGTTCCGTTTGGCCAAGCGCTTTTCCGGTTCGACTCTGACCATTTCGCTTGGTACCATCGCGGTCATCACATTGTCATTGATGCTTTTGGCGCCTCTCTGGTAGCGAAACGACTGGCACAGGTCTATACGGCCCTGGTTGCGGGACAGCCGCCTGAACCGAGCCCGTTCGGCCCGATTTTCTCCCTGCTCGAAACGGATGAGGAATATCTGGCATCAGACGGGTACGCTCGCGATCGTCATTATTGGTTGGCAAAGTTTGACGGTAATCCAGAACCGGTCAGTTTGATCGAGGGTCCGTCTGCTTCACCGCGTCATGTCCTGCGACAGACGGACTATCTTCCAACCTCGGTGCTCGATGCGTTGCGCGAGGTGGCGCGTCAGGCCGGGACGACGTGGACCCAAACCATCATTGCCGTGATGGCCGCCTACCTGCATCGGATGACCGGTGCGAATGAGATCATCCTGGGCCTGCCGGTCCTTGCCCGTGTTGGCCCGGCACTGCGCCGTGTGCCTGGAATGGCATCAAACGTCCTACCGCTACGGCTGGACGTGCAGCGTGAGTCGACCCTCTTGGATTTAGTGCGGCAGGTGGCGCGGGAAGTCCGGCAAGTCTTGCGTCATCAGCGCTATCGAGGTGAAAGCCTGCGGCGGGACCTTCAGAGAATCGAACCAGGCCAACGCCTGCTTGGTCCGACTGTCAATGTCATGGCATTCGACTACGATCTGCGTTTCGCTGGCCATTCGACTACTTCCCATAATCTGTCGAACGGCCCGGTCGATGATTTTTCGCTGTCGGTGTACGAGCGGTCGTCCAGCGGTGGGTGCCGGTTTGACTTCGATGCGAATGCGGAATCGTATTCGGACGATGCTCTCGCTGATCATCGGCAACGCCTGATGCGGCTCTTCGAGACGATGGCAGCAACCCCCGACCAGGCGATCGGGCGGATCGAACTGCTCAAACCCGAGGAGCGCCGGCAAATCCTGGAGACGTGGAACGACACGGCTCATCCAGTGCCCGAGGCCACCTTTCCGGCACTGTTCGAGGCGCAGATAGCCCGGACGCCGGAGGCAACAGCTTTGGTGTTTGAGGAGACTTCGCTCAGCTATGCGGAACTTAATGCCCGCGCCAACCGGCTGGCGCATCACCTGATCGGTATGGGGATCGGGCCGGAGGATATCGTGGCGTTGTGCCTGCCGCGCTCGCTTGACTTGGTGGTGAGCCTGCTGGCCATTCTCAAGGCTGGCGCGGCCTATTTGCCGCTCGATCCGGACTATCCGGAGGCGCGCCTTGCCTTCATGCTCGCCGATGCCCGGCCGCACTGCGTCCTCGCCACCGCCACGACGGCGGCCCAACTGCCGACCGGTTTTACCGTCATCGATCTCGAAACCCGGGACCTTGCCGCAACCCTCCGAGACATGCCCGCCACCGACCCGAGCGACGCCGAACGTACCCGCCCGCTGCGGCCCGACAATCCGGCCTATGTCATCTATACCTCGGGCTCAACCGGAACACCGAAAGGTGTCGTGGTTGCGCATATGAATCTGAGTACGTCTTTAGCGGCTCGACAGTCCTTCTATGAAGGAGTGCCAGAACGCTATCTGTTGCTGTCTTCGATTTCATTCGATAGTTCCGTTGCCGGCGTATTCTGGAGTTTATCTACTGGTGGCTCCTTGATATTGCCGGAAACAGGTCTTCGCAGTGACGTGTTCCAGATTGCATCGACCATCCGCCGGCACAGAGTGACACATCTACTTTGCCTCTCGTCGCTCTACTCGGCACTCTTAAACATAACGACAAGAGATGACCTGCGGAG
>JAXDMU010000065.1:0-6116 GCA_034665905.1 Aliidongia sp.
GCCGTTTTCCACCGTCTCGACGTTATGGCCGGCATTGGTCAAAAGGGCGATGGCGACCATCTGGTTGATCGGATTGTCTTCCGCCAGCAGGATTCGCAGGCTCCCCTGCCCGGCGACCGTCGCCCGCGCCGCCATATCCGTCACGTCGGATCGGCCGGCAAAAAGATGAACCAGACAATCGAGCAGCTCACGCTGCCGCAGCGGCTTTTCCACCACCGCATCGAACAGCTTTACCGCGTCGGATCGCCCAGGCGATCCGGCCGAAGAGACCAACACCAGCTTGGTTTCCGCCAAATTCGGCAATGACCGGATGCGGATACCCAAACTGTCGCCGGCCATGCCGGGCATCATCTGGTCCAGAAATACGATGTTGTAGGGGTTGCCGCGGTGCCAGGCCCGCTCAAGCTCAGCCAGCGCGTCGAAACCGTCGCGGCAATCGCCAACCTCGATACCGAGCGCCCGCAATTGTCGCGAGATTATTTCGATATTCATCTGTGTGTCGTCGGCGATCAGCGCGCGCAACCCGGTCAATTGCGGCGCAACCTTGCTGCGCACGGGCAACGACGTGCCGGCCGGCATCAGCGGAATCTCGAATGTGAAGACCGATCCGATGTGCAGTCGGCTGGAAACCGAAATCGTTCCACCCATCAGATCGACCAATTGTCGGCAGATGGCGAGACCCAGACCCGAGCCGCCATACCGCCGCGTGATCGAGCTGTCGGCCTGGCTGAATTTCTGGAACAGGCGCTCGCATACGGCATCCGGCATGCCGATTCCTGTGTCTCGCACCTGAAAGCGCAACGTCGTCGGGCGGTTCGGCGCGACGCGCTCGGCGCAGCCGATATTGATCGTCACATTGCCGGTTTCGGTGAATTTGATCGCGTTGCCGATCAAGTTCAGCAAAATCTGCCGAAGGCGATTGGAATCGCCGCGAAAGGCCATGACCGCGGGCGGCTCGATGACGGTATCGAGTCGGAGGCCTTTTTCACTTGCCCTCGGGCCGAACAGCGTAATCACGCTGTCGATGAGTTCGACCAAGTCGAAATCCACCAATTCGAGTTCGACTTTGCCGGCCTCAAGCTTCGAAATATCGAGAATATCGTTGATCAGCGTCAGCAGCGTCTCGCCCGACTCCTGGACAGCCATGGCATAGCCGATCTGCACCTTGGTGAGTTCGGTGCCGAGCAGCAGCCCGTTCATCCCCAGAATTCCGTTCATGGGCGTGCGTATTTCATGGCTCATATTGGCCAGGAATTCGCTTTTGACGTGGCTGGCTGCTTCCGCCACGTCGCGCGCCGTCGCCAATTCGCGCGCCTGCTGGGCCAGCCGGGCTTCGCTCTGGCGTAAATCGCGTTCGGCAAGATAGCGGCGCTGATCGTGCAGCAGCAGCGTTCCAAGGATCATCGCCGAGAGCACGCTGGACACCAGCGCCGGCAAGGTCGAAGAGGCCATGGAATGCGGCCCGTCGGTTACCCACAATTCGACCAGACTACCAATCGCCGAAAGCGCACCGAGCAGCGGCAGATGGTAATAGTTGAAATGCCGCCGCCCCGATGGCGGCACCGACCAATGCACCAGCACGCCGGCCGCCACCGACAGAACCGAGGATAGCAGAGCGGCGTGGCTGAGACTGCCGGTTTGCTGCAACGCGAGGAGGCCCCCGACGCAAGCGACCGCCGCCGCCGAGAGCGCGCCGGCAATTCCGCCCAGCGGCGCCGCAAGCGCCAGCAGAACCATTTGACCACTGACCGATGCGCCGCCATTGAAATGCACCGGCATGAGCAAGGCTGCACTCGTTGCGAGACCGAACAGCACGCCGACCGCCGAACCCTCCAGCCATGCATGTGCCGGCCCGAGGCGTACCGCAAGTGCGCGCACCGGACCATAGGCGATGACCGCAGAGGCAAACACCGCCACGTTCAGCAGGAACTCGACAATCGTAATTTGCCAGAACAAGTCCATCGTAGATCGCCGGTGGTTGAACACGGGAACCGCGAGGAAACGATCAATCCGGTGCGTCACACGCATAATAAACCGTTATAGCGGGAATCGCTCCATCAAACCGCACACTCGTGAAATTAGAAACCGATTGTCACCGTCCCGAATATCGTGCGCTCGACCTTCGGGCCGGAGGTTTGTAGCTGATTTGGTGCCGAAATATTCTGGCCGGACACCGATAATTTCGCCCATGAAGTGATATCATACGAAATCCTCCCGTCGACTGAAACATATCCCCCGATCGGCGTCAGAGTAGTCGGCGGACTCGTGCCATTTGTGATTCCTGACGGGAGCAGGTCGAAGGTTTTCGATTGATACTGAAAATACCCATCGATTTCCCATGGGCCGTTACCCCACCCGATATTGCCTTTGACCTGATTTACCGGTGTCGAATGCTGAAAATCAACATAATCTGTACCATTACGCGCGAACGGCAGAAAATGATCGGTCACGAGTTCCGCGCGATAGGATAGACCCCACCGCCAAGCGTTGAGCGCTCCTTTAAGCTCGAGTTCCAACCCGCCTGCTTCGGAATTGCCGATATTGGTCGGTGTAAAAAATGGCCCGGTCGGCGTCTGGATGATCCCACCGGCGACCGACAGCACGTCGGTGCTCTGCTGCACGAAGATGCTGGTGCGGAACTGCGAATCGAGCGACGGCAGTGTGTGATCCCAGCCGAATTCGTAATTCGTCACGTATGTCGGCAGGAGATTGGGAACGCCGGTATTGCCCGCGTTGGGAAGCGAATCCAAAAACGCGCCGACAGCGACGAGGCTCGGCGTCTCGACGCCCTCACTCGCGGTCAGGCGCAATGTGTCGAGGTCGCCCGGTTTCCAGACCAAGCCACTATTGTAACTCGGCAGGACGTAACTGCGATTCCAGGAGGCGTTGGTGAAGGGAAAACCGGGCGGCGTGACGCCACTGCGCCCAAGCTGGAGATCGTCGAGGCGAATCGCATTGGTGAGCGACAGGTCGGGCGTGATCCGCCATTCCCACATTCCACCGGCCGCCAGGACATCATAGGAGACCCGAGCACCTTCGACCGGCGTCGTGCTTTCGACGTCGTTGCGGTACTCCGCCGTCGCCCGAAAAGTGTGATCGCTGCCCAGTTTGAAGATGTCCTGCAACTGAACGACGCTGAGCTGATTGTTAAATCGCAGCTCCCGATTGAAAATTCCGGGCGTGTCATCCTGCCAGTTCCAATTGGTATAGGCGGTCGCCTGAAGGTGGCCGATGGACGTGTCCGCGTTGATCTGCCCCCGGACGGAATCGGTGCGATAGCGGAAATAGTCGAAGAGATACCCGGCATTGAAGCCATTCTCGTCGGCCTGGCTGTGACTCGCTTCGATACCGAGATCGATACCGTGGCCGAGGCGGAAAAGCCCGTCGAAATCGGCCTCGCCATGATTGTCGCCAAGGCGCGCCGATTGCAATGTCGTCGGCGGTATCGGCGTCGAGAAATCATTGTTGGAACCGCCACCCGCTGAAAGCCGAATGCCCCCCACATTGCCCAGCTTGAAGCTGGTCACCGCAGAGCCTTGCGCAAAGCCTTGCGTACCCCCGCTCAGCGAAACGCTGTTTACGTTATCGTACAGTGGGTTGTATGTAATGATATTGATCACGCCGCCGACGGCGTTGAAGCCGAACAGCGCGGAATTGGGGCCTTTGACGATCTCGATCTGGCGGATCGCGGACAGTTCGACCGGCAGTGAACTCCATGGCGTAAAGCCGTAATAATCGCCATAGACCTGCCGCCCGTCGATCAGCACCAGCAAGCGCGGCGACGAGGATTGATCGTATCCCCGCACCGCGACGTCGGCCTGGCCGTTGGCCCATTCCAGCACGTCGACGCCGGCGACATGCCGGAGAATTCCGGGAATGTCGCGGGCGCCGGACCGCCGGATGTCGTCCTGGGTGATGATCTCCATGGTCGCCGGCACATCGCTCGCGCGCTGCGCCGAGCCGGTGACGCTCGCCGTGACCGGCTCACCCAAAAGCTGTTCGAAGGCACCGTAATCAATGGCTTGCGCCCACGCCACGGGACACGGTACCGCCGCGATGGCGAGAGCCGTCAAAACAGCAACGATTGCGGGCGAGCCGCAAGATCGGGGCCGGCAGTGCTGCGGGACTTCCGTCATTTTCGCGTCACCAGCATCATGAACACCGAGGGAAAATGCACACCGACCGCGTCGGCGAGCGCGATATCGAGCACGATCTCCACGCGCCGTTCGGCCCGAACCATCAAGATGCAACAACCGGTCTCAAGGCAGACGGGGTCGTCCGAGATGGTCAGCAGGTGGCGCTGACGCGCCGTCTCGACGATGGTCCCGGCAAAAGCGGAGACCCCAGGCATGAGATAGAGCACATCCAGCCGATCTTGTGTCTGACGGAGCGTTTCGACCGGGATCAGCGTCGGCTGGAACCGCGCGTTGTTGGGACCGGCGATCGCGCGCAAGCGTTCGGCCGTCTGCTGGGCCTGGGCCTTACCGTCAGGTGCCACCCCCGAATAGACGACACCGATGACGACGACTCCGTCATGCGGCAACGAGTCGAGAAACCCCATCGCGCGGGCACCGGCCTGGAGATCGGCATCGGAAACATCGCCCGCGGCACCCGCGCCAATTGGAGCGCACATTGCCAGCAGCGCCACCGCACCCCCCAGAATCCACCGTCGGCGTGCGACGCCCGCGTGGCGCCCGCCATCCGGATCGGCGCAGGTTTTCGATCGCCGGCAGGATTGTTGCACAGCCATCTCGGCGTCTTTGCTCCTCATCGACAAATACAAATATTGCGAGCATACTCTTCAATATCGCGATAAGATGGACAGACTGTTAACCGGCTCTTTTGGTGGCGTCATGTTGCAAAATTGCCGCCGCCCAATCAATCGGAGATAGGTTCTCATGCGGAGAAACGATACCGTGCCCAAAGGGACGGTCCATCGCCTTTACTTGGACAGCACTGCACTTTGTGGCAACATGCTGAGCGATCCGACCCTGCGTATCGTCGATGTTTACGTTCCGGCCGGGCGAAACGCCACCAGCCTGCCCCTTCTGGTCGATCTGGTGGGGTTTACCGGCGGCGGCCCGTCGCACACCAACTGGAAGAATTTCGGCGAAAATGTTCCGGAACGGCTTGATCGGCTGATCGGCACCGGCATCATGACGCCGACCATTGTAGCCTTTCCCGACTGCTTCACCCGGCTGGGCGGCAATCAATATATCAACAGCGCCGCCATCGGCCGCTGGTCCGATTTCCTGATCGACGAGATGCTGCCGCTGGTGGAGGGGCGTTTTGCTTGTGGCGGCAGCGGTCGGCGCGGCGTGTTCGGCAAAAGCTCGGGCGGCTATGGCGCCATCACCCACGCGCTAGTCCATTCCGACATCTGGGCGGCCGCGGCCTGCCATTCGGGCGACATGGGCTTCGAGCAGGTCTATCTGCCCGATCTCTATGCGACGTTACGCCTGTTGGGACGACATGGATGCTCGATCAAAGGCTTTATCGAGCAGTTCGAATCGGCGCGCAAGGCGAACGACGCCGATATCCACGCCTTGATGATGCTGGCGATGGCCGCAAGCTACGATCCCGACCCGGCGAGCTTTCTCGGCATTCGTCTACCGGCCGACCTTGAGACCGGCGAGATCATCGCCGACCGCTGGAACAACTGGCTTGCCTGGGATCCGGTTCGACTGGCCGATCATCATGCCGAGCGACTGAAATCCCTGAAAGGACTGTTCATCGATTGCGGCAGTGACGATCAATACAATCTCGTCTTCGGTGCGCGGCAACTGCACCGCAAGCTGGAGGCGGCCGGTGTTGCGCATCGCTACGAGGAATTCGCCGACAATCACAGTTCCATCGACTACCGGATGGACATCAGCCTGCCCTATTTGGCCGCTGCACTCGATCGCTGAGCGAAAAACCGGGACGTGCTTCAGTCCCTGGTCATAAAAAAATTCATGTCGGTGAAGCCCCGCATCGCGAAAGCTGCCCGGCGGCGCTCGATCCCGGCATCGTCACGCGTGAAATACGCCCGATGTTCCGGTATCGCCGCCGAAAAGTGATCGAGACCCAGCACCAGCCGCACCCGTTCCGCCACCGCGCGGCCGGAATCGATGAAC
>JAXDMU010000066.1:0-3620 GCA_034665905.1 Aliidongia sp.
CGAACGCCCACCATGATCTCGCCAAGGTGGCGCGGAGGGCTGAAAACCATGTCAATTTTGGAACCGAAGCTGTCTGTCGTCGCATCGCCGGCTTTTTTTCAAGAAAGTGGAGGGCCTTATAGACCATCCAGCGGCTGATGCGAATGTAGTTTGCGTTACGGAAGCCTCGTCAGGCCTCCCACCCAGGAAAACCCGCGCACGCCCGGGCTTCAACCTCCTACCGCGCAAAGGATCGCATTGGCGACCTGAGGACCTTTGACGTCGCCATGGTCCTTGATGAACGCATCGGCCTTGAGATTGTGCACTTTCCCGGACGCGAATCGATACGCCTCCGTCGCCGGCAGCAAAGTCGCCTTCACGACCTCGGCTGGCTTCATCTTCACCGCGCCATTTCGCCCGAGCCCGCCGAAAACGTCGTTTTCGTCTCCCAGCGCCGTCGCGTTGTCGTCGGAAAATCGCGACGCCAGCGCATAGGCAATGCCGACCGCCTGGTCGTTTACGGTATGGGTCGCAAAAATCGGACCGTCCACCTTGGACCCCGCAACGACTTTCCGGAAAAAGCCGTCGGTCCGGCTGTCGAATTTTTCCGTGAAGCCATTGTGCGAGAAGGCGCCTTGCAACAGCGACAGGCTTGCCGGCCTGACAGGGACCGGTCCATCGACCGCCGCGGTGACGGCGCGGGCGCCAAAACTGTGACCGATCAGATGGATGCGAAGATCCTGCCGCAACCCCCGCATCGATGCCAGCATCCCGTTGAGCCCCTTGCCGACGATGCCTGCGCGTTCCTTCATCTGGTAATAGGTGGCGTAATTCAGCAGCCGCCAGGCGGCGGCCTTGACGCCGCTGAAGACATCTCCGAGCGACGCCGCGCCGGCTGTGGCGTCATCCAGATCCAGCGCACCGCCGCCGCCATCGCCGGCCGGTGGCGGTGGGATCGATGGTCCGGACAAGGTACGGAGTATCTCTCCGGCAGGCCGGGACAGAAACCGGCCGGACGCATCGTCCGTGGGATCGCTTGAACTCTGAGGAACCAGCGAGCGGATGAGCTCGACGAATTCCTTCTGCTTGGCGGTGTCATTCTCGATGCCGTCGACCAGCGCCTTGGCGCGATCGAGCGCGGCCCGGTCCGGGACGTCAAACGTTCCCTTCAAGGATTCCAGCTTTTGCTTGAGCGCCGACGAATCCGGCCCGGCCCCGTTCTCGATCATGCTGACCGCGCCTCCGGAGGGTATCAGCTCGCTATCGGCGAACTTCTTCGACGGCCAGAAGACGCCAACGACGGCGAATTTCCGGCCCTGCAACGAAGCATGGTGGGGCAGCAACGCCGCGACATTCGTGAACAGGCCGTTGTAGAGCTCCCGCGCATCCGCCATGTCGTTGTTCCAGCCGTGGCTGATGACAAACACATCGGTCAGCTTGCCGTCACCGGTTTGGCCGATCGCAGTCTTGATCGCGGATACTTCCTGGTCACTGAACAACTTGCCGTCCTTGGTGATTTCCAGCGGGAAAAACGGCAGCCCTGCGATCTCATCCATGAGAAACCCCGAAATAATATCATTCAAACCGATTGGATCGCGCGCATCAGGTCGACAAGACCCTTGCCCTGAAAATAGACCGCCCTCTTCAGATCGGTGGCGGTCGACATGAAAATCTCTTTCACGGCTTCCGGTTTGCCGATGAATTCCCGGCGCACCGACAGAAACGCGGCAACGACCCCCGAGACGTGGGGGGCAGCCATGCTGGTGCCGCTGTCTTCCTTGTAGAAGGCGGCATTGGCAGCCTGAGCGGCTTCAGTGCCGGACGAAGCTCCGTTGCCGCTTTGACAGGAAATGATCTTCTCGCCGGGCGCCACCATATCGGGCTTGAGACGCCCGTCTCCTGTCGGACCCTTCGATGAAAAATATGAAACGCCGTAGATGTGGGGCATTTCGCGGTGCGTGGATCCGACCGTGATCGCCAAATCCGCGTTGCCGGGATCGTTGATGGTCACATCCTGTCCGGCAGCCACCGGACCGCGGGAGAGCGACTGATTATAGCCATATCCGGTATTGCCGGCGGCGACCACGACCACCACGCCGGAGCGAACAAGCCGGTCGACTTCGACGCAAAGCGGGCTCTGCCCGCAGGCGAACCACTTCGGCTCGAAATCGTAACCGATGCTCATATTGACGCCATGAACGCGAATGCGCCGGCCGCCGCCGTTGAGCTCCTGAATGTATTCGATCGCGGCAATCAGATTGCTTGCGAGGCCCTTGCCGTCGTCATCCAGCACTTTCAGGCTTAACAGCTTGCATTCCGGCGCCATCCCCGACATCACCGGGATATCGGTAATCGTCTCGGGCACGACGCTGCCGCTCTCGTCGCGGCGTTGCACTGTCGCGACAATCTGCTGCCCGTTCTGCGCCCGGTACTCACCGGCAATGATGCCGGCGACATGGGTCCCATGTCCTTTCTTGTCGACGCACGCGCTCGTTGCCAGTTCGGCGTCAGGCGCGTCGCCCCTGGTAAAGTCGCGGTGGGCAATCGGATTGCCCAATTCGAGGTTCTTGTATTTCTGAAAATGCGGATGGGTCTTGTCGACTCCGGTATCGACGACGGCCCATAAAATATCCTTTCCCGACGTACCGAAGGAGTTGCGGGCGGCGTCTGCCTTGACGGTGCTGGAGGACAGATTGGTCAGGAGATTGACGTCGTCATCCTGCCAAATCCGGTAAAGCGCGTCATTTTCCGACTTGCCTTGCGCCTTCTTTCTCGCTTCTTCGTTCCACCGAACGAGGGCCCTGATGTTGGCCGCGCTCAGCCGTCCGAACAGATATTGCTGGCTGTATTTGCTCTTGCCGGCATCGACCCCCTGCACTTTTTCGACGGCGGTCACCGGCGCCTGATCGCTGCGTACTTGGTCGGGGTGAGAAGGTTTCGCATCCGGCAGCTGGTCGATCCATTTCCAAATGGCGTCACGGGCGGCCTTCCTGCCGCCGGAATACATCAGGTTGACATCGATGATGATGTTGAACTGATAGCCCGCCGCCGCCGTCTGCATTTTGTCCAGCAGCGGAAGCGCGATGACCGTGCGATCGAGCGTTCGAGGGTGGAACGAATTCTGGTCCCGATCGTCAGGGGTTGAACCCGGCGATCCGCTGGCAGGCGATGGGGCGCTCGCAGCAGATGGCGCGGACACAGCAGATGGCGCGGTTACAGGAGATGACTCGGCGGCGGCAGATGCCCCGCTCCCCGGCGTGGACCGGCTGCCTGAGGAAGCCGTCTGCTTCTTTTTCGCCATCGCCTCCCGCCTTTAGGCGATGATGATCGTCGTCCGCAAACTTGTCAATTAAAGGTTGCAACGCGGGCTGCGCCGTCGGCACGCTCATCAACGGCTGGCAGCGCCGGCAGCCGACGTCAGAGGTAGCGCCTGAGATCGGCCGCGGCCTGCTCCGGCGTCCGCTTCAGGTTGAACGGCGAAACGAACCGGCCGTCGCGGTCCATCAGGTAGATGAGCGCGGTGTGGTCCATGGTGTAGTCGCCGTCCTTAAGCGGGACTTTCCTGGCATAGACCCGGAAGGCCGAGATCACTTTGGCGATCTGGTCGGGATTGCCGGTCAGGCCCTTCAGATGCGGATCGA
>JAXDMU010000067.1:0-4688 GCA_034665905.1 Aliidongia sp.
GATATTGGCGAGGTCGAGGATCGCTGGCGGGACTGGTGCGCCGTCGCACAGGGCGGTGAGCGGTGTGGCACTGCCGGCAATTAGGGCTTGCTCGACCAGCCATACGACCTGTTCCTCAAACTCTGGATAGGCGAAATCGCGGCGCGGGTTGAGGTGTGACGGCGCCAGATGGGCCAAGGGAAGGCGGATCAGCGTCTCGTCCGCGCCGGCTGGTGCCGGCGACTGGGTGCCTATGATGGTGTCGAGTGCCGGCAGGAACAGGGCGGGCGAGACGCCAAGCACAGCGGCGCATGCCGTCGCCGTCGCCAAGCTGAAATCCTGCTTGCCGGTGCAGAGTTGCGACACGGCGCTGATCGTCAGCTTGTGGCCGTTTGCGCCGGCCGACGCGACAAATGTGCGCACGCTGGTCGCTTTTTCCTTGATCATCCGCGTCAGGATCTGGCTGGGCGTCTCGCTCTCGGTCATGTTTTCTCTCCTTGCGAACGGCGTTCGCGGTCAAGACGCGTCGCGACTCAGTTGTTGCCGAGCGGCATCAATGCACTTTGCCGCCGTCTGTAATTCGCCGAAGACTCACGCAGGTATTCATCGGCAAATGGCGTGTTGCGCATGTCGTTTGTGGCGAAGCGGAGCTTTGTTTCTCCGCTCTTCGCCAGTTTTATCGCCTCGGCGATCAGGCTGGCGGCAGTCATACCGGCACCACATCGCTGGCCGGGCAGACGATCACAACGCCGGCCGCGATGACGCAGCATTGCCATTCCACGGCGCCGGACGCGGTCTGTCGGAAGCGGCGATCCATGTACACGGCTTGCGTGCCACCGACCGTGACGCGGTCACCCATCTCGAGGCCGTCGAGAAAATCCTCGATATGCGTGCGCGTCGGCGCGGGCAGGGGCGGCGGCGCAGAGCGGGCGCGGCGATGGTTGTCGAGGTGATAAATCAGAGCGGTCAAAGCAATCTCCCTGACAGGGCCGCGATCGAGGCGGCGCAAATGAAGATGAAAGGCCAGGCCCCGCGCAGCAGCCGGCGACGGCGCAGACAGGCGATGCGGTGCGGCACGCCCGAACTCATGATGCGAAATGCTCACCTGCGGCGGCGCAGAGTGCTGCATCGTGCAGCGGCTCGCTCGCAGCGAGGTGGATGATCTGGATGCCGGCGCGGCGCAGTTCGTCGGGCGAGAGCGAGGGCGCCAGCGACGTCACCAGCACCATGCGCGTCTTCAGTTGCCGGAAACTATCGGGCGACGACGCGATCTCGTTCTCGGCCGCGCGCAGCCTGATGGCGTCATCGGCCATCAGGATCGTGGTGGGCGAAATGGTCAGCGACAGGATGTGCCGCAACCGCGCCGGCAGCCACGAATTTTCCCAGATCGTCACGACAGGATAATTGTTGAGCCGCAGGGCCGCCGCCCGGCCGGTCTCGATCGGGCCGATCAGCAGGACGTGCGGTTCATGGGCGGTGGTTTGATCGTGTGGTTGCTGGGACATGCTGTCCACTCCATCGTTGAGCGGAAACATGTTGCTCATATGGCAACAGCAACGTCAATGCCAAAACAGCAACTTTTTTAAAACCTCGGCGAACGGCGTTCGCCAGTTGGCGATAGCTAGGCCGACATGCTGAAATTCGCCGTTCTCATATTGCCATCTATGCGGAATTTCCGTATATTAGATTTATGATAGCACCGACGCATTTCGAATGGGATGGTGGCAAGGCAGGCGCAAACCTGTCTAAGCATGGCATCGCGTTTGAAGAGGCGAAGGCGGTATTTCTCGATCCGGCGCGGATCGAGATCAGCGCCGCCAGGGTTGAGGATGCGGAAGACCGCTTGAAGATTATCGGGCTCATCCAGCGCAGGCTGTTCACCGTCGTTTTTGTCATGCGCGGCACGGTCTGCCGCATCATCTCCGCGCGTCGGAGCAACCATCGTGAGGAGCACGTCTATGCCGATCGTCACCTCGATACTTGATCCGTCGAACCCGCCCAGGCTGAGTGACGAGCATCTCGCGCGGCTCGACGCCATGAGCCAAGCGGAAATCGAAGAGGGCGCTCTGAGCGATCCGGACAACCCGCCGATCACGGAAGAAGAATTTGCCCGATCCGCCTCTGCCGCACTGGTCAAGTCCGTGCGCGCCGGGACAGGATTATCGCAGGCGGCCTTCGCCCGGCGCTTCCATATTAATGCGGGCCGGTTGCGCGACCTTGAACAGGGGCGTACGGCGCCCGATAGCGCGCTGGTAGCCTATCTCAAGGTCATCGCCCGCGAACCGGACGCCGTGTCCCGTGCGATAAACGCCGGCTAATGCAACACGGGTAATATCAGATAATCATAGGTACCACCGGTCCATCCCGTCACGGTGCGGCGCTTCAGGCGCGCTGGAATATGATCGCGTAAAACGTTATGGTCTCGACCAGTAATGTCGATTTACGCGAGGGATGATGAGCGGGAATTCCGTGTTGGCCTGGATAGGTGGCTTTTTCCTGGTGGTCATTGGGCTTGGGCAATTCGGTGCGATTGGCGGTATCGGCAGCTTGGTGCTGATCGCGATCGCGCTTGGTATCGTGCAAAATCGGTCAAAGCCGGCTCATCCGCCCGGTCAACCGGTCTCACGGCGCGCGGCCGAATTGCTTGGTTTCCAGCCTGCGCCGTCGGCAGGCGCAATCTCGGCCGAGCCTGATCGGGATAGAGGCGGGTTTGAGTTCGTCGGCTATGAAGCGACCGATTTGCCGATCGTGGTCGAGGCGCAGATTACCTATCGCGATAGCAAGGGGGACGTGACCTTCCGCACGATCACGACAAAATCGCTGGCTGAGATGCAAGGTGGTATTTGGCACATCCATGCGCGATGCCACACGGCCAATGCTTCTCGGACATTCCGCGCCGATCGCATTTCCGAATTTACCGATCTGGTGACCGGCGAAATCGTGGCCGATATCCCGGCGTATCTAAAGGCATCCTATGCCGGATCGCCACAGGGCATCATCGATACGGTGATGGATGAAATGAACGATGAATTCGGCATCTTGATCTTTATCGCCCGTGCCGATGGCAATGTCCGTCAGCAGGATTACGGGACCATCACAGAGTATCTGCGAGGACGGCGGCCGCGCCAAGTGTTGGATGCCGATCTGATCAAAGGTACTATCAAGGTATGCCGGCAGGATCAGGCTGGGTTCCGAAAAAACATCAAGGCGGTCAAAACTGCGCTCAATCCGGATCAGCGATCGGATTTGCTGACGGCGATCGGCGATATCGTCAGTCGGCGCAAGTCGGCACCCTTCGGCCAAGCGGCGCTGGCGTTGGCAAAAAAAGCACTTGAGACCAGCGACATCTAGCCGTTCATGCCATCGGGCTGGAGTGCGACCTTGAGGCCGAGCGCGTGCAGAACCTTGAGCGTGGTTTCGAGCGAGGGCGCCGCCCCGCCGCCCAGCGCCTTATAAAGGCTCTCTCGACCGAGCCCGGCATCCTTGGCAATGCGCGTCATCCCCTGCGCCCGGCATACGGTGCCGAGCGCTGCAAGGAACGCGGCCGGGTCATCCTCCGAAAGAACGACATTGAGATATGCCGCCTGGCTCTCAGGCGTGTCGAGCACCTCGACCACATCGAACGGTGTGAGCTTGGGCTTTGCCATGGTCAGTCCTCCAATTGCTTGGCCAGCTTGATTGCGGCCCGAATGTCCTTGTCCTGCGTCCGCTTGTCACCGCCGCACAGCAGGACGATGATCGTCTTGCCTGTGCTGACGAAATACAGCCGATAGCCAGGGCCGTAATCGATCCGCGCCTCATGCACGCCATCCCTTGCCGGCCTGACATCGCCCAGGCTGCCTTCGGCCATCTTCTCGATGCGGCGCGCGATCCGGGCACGGGCAGTCTGATCCCTAAGGGATTTGAGCCACCCGGCGAAGGTGTCGGTTTGAATGATCGTGTTCATGGTGTGGCTATGTATCCTATAGGATACGAATGCGCAACAGGTAAAAGTCCGCAGCGACCGATTTACCCGGCGGGTGAATTTTCGCCGGTATGGTGATTGAAATATTGAACATCGCGCTTGACGCGGGCGGAAAACCGACCTATGTCTCGATCGTGGCTTGAACACCACATCATGTCGAAGGCGGTGTCCGTATCCCGAAAGTTCGGAATCCCGCTTAAAGTCCAGAGTCCCGGTGCGCATGTCCAGGGGAGCAATCCCTAAAGGCATCGGGGCACGACCTTCGACGTGTGTTCAAACTCTGGGCGCGGGCGGCGGGCTTGAACACCCGCTCCTACGCTCCTCGCAATCGCGTTCGAAGGGGCAAGCTATGTCTGATCAATTACAAGTGCCATCCGAAGCAGGTGTGAGCCGGTGGAACCCGCTGAGCGGGCGCATCGTCCCGGTCAATCTGGGCAATGGTATCGTGCGCGGGCTGATCTGCCTGGGGCTTGAGGTCTCGATCGTCTCGACCAATTGCACGCATCTGGTCGAAAAATTTTGGTACACGCCACCGAATGATTCGAGCGAGCCGCACTTTGGCTGCGTCGCGCGGATCTCGCTGACTGGGCAGCCGACCCGGTTCACCCGGCCGCTGCATATGGATGTAGCGGTCGCCGAGCTTGAGTATGATTGCGACGTGTTGCGCGGGCGAGATCTGGTGAGAGATCTGGTCACGGCGTTGGATATCGCGTTCGAGCGGGCCGATGATGCGCCGATCGCGCAC
>JAXDMU010000068.1:0-7629 GCA_034665905.1 Aliidongia sp.
TGCAATAACGATCGGCGTGCCCGGCGCATTTGGTCGCAGCACCGCCGCCACGAGTGCCGCCGCAACGTCGACGATATGAATCGGCTGGACGAGAGCGCGGCGGCCCACAAGCGGCAATAGAGGAAACCGGCGGATCTGACGCGCCAGAATTTCGACGACTCCGGCGCGTCCGCCGTAAATCAGCGTGGCAAGCAACAGCACCGAGGGAATCGGACAGGCGGCAAGCGCCGATTCGGCGGCGCGCACCGCCGTCGCGGTCGAATCGGGCACACGCGAAAACCGCCGGGTCGAACCCATCAGCACCAGCCGCCCGACTCCTCCATCGGGCAGTGCCGCCAGAATCGCCGGGACGAATTGGGCATTGGCGCAGCTTACCACAAGCTCCGCATCGGCAAGCGCCGCCGCGAGTGCGGCCGGGTCCGTCAGATCGGCCAGGCGCGTCTCGATCCCCGGCGGCAGGGCGGCGAGCCTTTCCCGGTCGCGGCCGACGGCGATCACACTCATCGCCTCGACCCGCAACCGTTCCAGCAGCGCTCGCCCCAGGGTTCCGGTCGCCGCCAGAACGGTCACCCGCCTCATGCGCGGCTCTAGCCGAACAGCGTTTCAGGCGCGCGGTAGTCGAAGCCCAGATCGCGCGCGACCGCCTCGTAGGTGATCGCCCCCTTGCAGACATTCAGGCCATTGCGCAGATGCTGGTCGGCCTGGAGCGCCTTGACCCAGCCCTTTTCGGCCAGCGCCATGACGAAGGGCAGCGTCGCGTTGTTGAGGGCAAAGGTCGAGGTGCGGGCGACCGCGCCCGGCATGTTGGTAACGCAGTAATGAACCACGCCATGCTCGACATAGGTCGGCTCGGCATGGCTGGTCGGGCGCGATGTCTCGAAACAGCCGCCCTGGTCGATCGCGATATCGACCATGACCGAACCCGGCTTCATGCGGCTCACCATGTCGCGAGTCACGAGCTTGGGGGCCGCCGCACCCGGCACCAGCACGGCGCCGATCACGACATCGGCCGACAGCACATGCTGTTCGATGTTTTCATAGGTCGAAAACACGGTATGCAGCCGGGCGCCGAATTGCAGATCGAGTTCGTAGAGCCGGGGCAACGCCCGATCGATCACGACGACATGCGCCTCCATGCCCATCGCCATGCGTGCCGCATTGGTGCCGGCGACGCCGCCGCCGATGATCACGACTTTGGCCGCCGGCACGCCGGGCACGCCACCCAGCAACATGCCGGCCCCGCCTTGCTGCTTCTCCAGGCAATGGGCCGCGACCTGCACCGACATGCGGCCGGCGACTTCGCTCATCGGGGTCAGCAGCGGCAGGCCGCGCCGCGCGTCGGTCACCGTCTCATAGGCGATGCAGACACCCTTGGAGCGGATCAGCGCCTCGGTCTGCGCCTTGTCGGCCGCGAGATGCAGATAGGTGAACAGCACCTGGCCCTCGCGCAGCATCGCGCATTCCTGGGGCTGCGGTTCCTTGACCTTGACCACCATGTCGGCCGCGGCGAAGATTTCCTCGGCGGTGGCGGCAATCGTGGCACCGGCCGCGACATAGGTGTCATCGGTAAAGCCGATGCCGGCACCGGCACCCCGCTCGACCAGAACCCGCTGCTGGTGGCGCACCAGTTCGCGCACCGCGCCGGGCACGAGACCGACCCGGTTCTCGTTGATTTTGATTTCCTTGGGGACGCCGATCAGCATGTCGTATTTCCTCGCCTGGGCGATGGGGATTAAAGGCGCTTTCCTAGCGGTTTTCGGTGCGGCGAAACACCCCTCGCTTCAGTCGAGTTTGCTCAAAATCTGCCAAATTGTGCCGAAGATTTCGTCGATCTGCCGAATTTCTACGATTAAGGGCGGCGATAGCGCCAATATATCCCCGGTCACGCGCACCAGCAGGCCGGCTTCGAAGCATCTCACGAACGCCTCGAAGCCGCGCGCACCGGGCTGGCCCGGCCGGGGCGCCAGTTCGATGCCGGCGACGAGACCCAGATTGCGGATATCGACGACATGGCGCGCCTCGCGCAGACTGTGCGCCGCGTCTTCGAAAGCTTGCTCCAATCCGGCGGCACGCTCGAACAGGGCTTCGTCGCGATAGAGATCGAGCGTAGCGAGGCCGGCAGCGCAGGCGAGCGGATGAGCCGAATAGGTATAGCCATGAAACAGTTCGATGGCGTTCTCGGCGGCGGCATCCATGAAAGTCTGGTAGATGCCCTCGCGCGCGACGACCGCGCCCATCGGCACCGCACCATTGGTCAGGCCCTTGGCCAGTGCGATCAGATCCGGTACGACACCGAAACGATCGACGGCGAACGGGGCACTTAGCCGACCGAAACCGGTGATCACCTCGTCGAAAATCAGCAAGATGCCGTGGCGATCGCAGATCCGGCGCAATTCTTCGAGATAACCGACCGGCGGCACCAGCACGCCGGTCGAACCGGCCAGCGGCTCGACGATGACCGCGGCGATGGTCGACGGATCGTGCAGCGTCACGATGCGTTCGAGTTCGGTGGCGAGATGCTGGCCGGTCTGCGGCTGGCCGCGGGTGAAGGCGTTGGCCGGATCATGGGTATGCGGCAGATGATCGACACCCGGCAGCAGCGCCCCGAAGAATTTCCGGTTGGTCGCGATGCCGCCGACCGAAATGCCGCCGAAGCCGGTTCCGTGATAGCCGCGCTCGCGCCCGATCAGCCGAGTGCGCGACGCCTCGCCGCGCGCCCGGTGATAGGCGATGGCGATCTTGAGCGCGGTATCGGCCGCTTCCGAACCGGAATTGGTGAAAAAGACGCGGGAGAGATCACCCGGCAACAGCGCGGCGAGACGCGACGCCAGTTCGAATGCCCTGGGATGACCCATCTGGAAGGTCGGGGCAAAATCCATCTCGGCCGCCTGCCGCCGGATTGCCTCGACGATCGGCTTGCGCCCATGCCCGGCATTGCAGCACCACAGGCCGGATGTCCCGTCGAGAACCCGGCGCCCATCCTGGCTGGTGTAATGCATCCCTTCGGCCGCGACCAGCAGCCGAGGTGCTGCCTTGAACGCGCGATTGGCCGTGAACGGCATCCAGAAGGCTTCGAGATCGTTGGGAAATTGACCGGGATGGGCATCGTTCATCGCGGAAATCCTTTGAGAATCAGGCGCGCAATACCCCACCAGTGAGCTTCATGACCTGAGCCACCAACGTCTTGGAGAACGCCTCGATCTGGCCTTCGGTCAAGGTCGCCTCGACCGGCTGCAAGGTCACGGTCACGGCCAGCGACTTCTTGCCCTCCGGCACGCCGACACCGGTATAGACGTCGAACAGCCGGACATCGCAGATCAGCTTGCGATCGACCCCGCGGGCCGCGCGCAAGAGTTGCTCGGCGGTTACAGACGTATCGACCAGAAAGGCGAAATCGCGCTCGACCGGCTGAAGGGACGAGAGCTTCAGCGGCGGGCGTTGCCGGGCCGATTTGGCGAAGGGCACGGCGTCGAGAAAGACTTCGAAGCCGACCGCCGGGCCGCGCAGATCGAGCGCGGTCACGAAGCGCGGATGGATTTCGCCGAAATGCGCCAGCAAGGTCTTCGGCCCGAGCCGGATCGAGCCGCCGCGGCCGGGATGGTACCAGGCGGGCGGATCGGCCGTGACCTGGAGATTCTCGATCGGCGCCCCGGCCGCTGCGAGTGCGGCCAGCGCGTCGGCCTTGGCGTCGAAGACATCGACATTGCGGCCCGGATCGTTCCATTGCTTGACCGAGAAGCGGCCGACGCGGATGCCGGCAGCGATGTCGCGCTGACCCCCGGCCGTGTCGTCGCCATATTGCGGCCCCAGTTCGAAGAGCGCCACATCGCCATAGCCGCGATCGGCATTGCGCCTGGCCGCACTCAGCAGATTGGGCAGGATATTCGGGCGCATCAGATCGAGATCGGCGCTGATCGGATTGGCGACCAGCAATTCCGGCTTGACCTCACCGAAAAAAGTTTGATTGCCGGCGCCGATGAGCGCGCTCGACATGAAGGAGAATGTCACCGCCTCGTTCAAGCCGCGCTCGGCCAAACTTCGCCGGACCAGCCCGGCGCGCCGCTGGGCCGCATTGAGCGCCGGGCGAGGCAAGGCGGTGTCCAAACTCATCGGCACGACCGGAATATGGTCGTAGCCGTGAATCCGCAGCACCTCCTCGACCAGATCGGCCTCGCCCTCGATATCGCCGCGCCAGGACGGCAGTGCAACCTGGAACCGGCCGTTCTCGCGTTCGACGCCGCAGCCCAGCGCGGTCAGGATATGCTCGATCTCGGCCTCTTCGACGGCCAGCCCGCCCAGGCTCGCCACCCGCTCCGGCCGCAACGCCACTTGGCGCTGCCACGGTGGCTCGGCCCCCGCTACCACAATCTCGCCCGGCTCGCCGCCGCACAGATCGAGCACCAGCCGCGTTGCGATCTCCATCGCCTCGAACACGAAGGCCGGATCGAGCCCGCGCTCGAAGCGGTAGCGCGCATCGCTTTGCAGATTGAGCCGGCGCCCGGTCGCCGCGGTCCGCACGGGATCGAACAGGGCGGCCTCGATGAAGACATCGCTCGTCGTCTCGGAACACCCCGTGGAGTCGCCACCGATCACGCCGGCCAGGCTGATGACGCCGGTCTCGTCGCAGATCGCGGTCATGCCGGATTCGAGCGCGTATTCCTTGCCATTGAGCGCCGGCAGGCTTTCGCCCGACCGGGCCGAACGAAGCGACAGGCCGCCTGTGAGCTTGCCGGCATCGAAGACATGGAGCGGCCGGTCGAGATCGAAGGTCATGAAATTGGTCAGATCGACCAAAGCCGAAATCGGCCTGAGCCCGATCGAGAGTAGCCGGTCTTGCAGCCAGCGCGGACTCGGGCCGTTCTTCACGCCGCGGACATAGCGTCCAATGAACAGCGGACAGGCTTCAGGATCGGCGATCGCGACGCTGATCGGGCTGGCGAACCGGCCGGGGATCTTCTTGGTATCGAGCGGCTTCAGCCGGCCGAGGCCGGAGGCGGCCAGATCGCGTGCGATGCCGCGCACGCCCAGGCAATCGGCCCGGTTGGCGGTGATCTTGACGTCGAGCAGCGGATCATCGAGCCCGATCACGCGGGCGAAGGGCTCGCCGACCGTGGCGTCCTCGGGCAATTCGATGATGCCGTCATGATCGTCCGACAGACCCATTTCGAACGCCGAGCACAGCATGCCGTTGCTGGCGACGCCGCGGATCGTGCTCGGCTTCAGCACCATGCCATTGCGGGGGATGGTCGAGCCACCAGGCGCGAACACGCCCTTGAGGCCGGCCCGCGCATTGGGCGCGCCGCACACCACCTGAATTCGTTCCGTTCCCGTATCGACCACGCAAACGCGCAGCTTGTCAGCATTGGGATGCGGCTCGGCCGAGATGACATAAGCCACGCGGAACGGCGCCAATTCCTTGGACCGGTCGGTCACGCCATCGACTTCGAGGCCGAGCATGGTGAGGCGCCCGACGATCGTATCGAGATCAGCCTCAGTTTCGAGATGGCTCTTCAGCCAGGAGAGCGTGAATTTCATCGGCTGAGCCCCCCGATCATGCTGGGTCGGTCGAGCGGCACGAAGCCGTAATGCCGCAGCCACCGCAGATCCGATTCATACATGATGCGCAGATCGGGAATGCCGTATTTCAGCATGGCGATCCGGTCGATCCCCATGCCGAAGGCGAAGCCCTGATATTCCGTCGGATCGATGCCGCAATTGGCCAGCACCTTGGGATGGACCATACCGCAGCCGAGAATTTCCAACCATTCACCGTAATTGCCGATCTTCAATTCGCCGCCCGAGCGCCGGCAGCCGATATCGACCTCGGCCGAGGGTTCGGTGAACGGGAAATAACTCGGCCGGAAGCGCAAGGGCAGATCGTCGACATCGAAAAACGCCCGGCAGAATTCGGTCAGGCAGCCCTTGAGATGGCCCATATGGACCTTCTTGTCGATCACCAGCCCTTCGACCTGCTGGAACATCGGCGAATGGGTCGCGTCATGGTCAAAGCGGAAGGTCCGGCCCGGCACGATAATCCGGATCGGCGGCTTCTCGGTCAGCATGGTGCGGATCTGGACCGGCGAAGTATGAGTCCGCAGCACCTTGCGCGTGCCGTCGGGCTTTTCCGGCAGATAGAACGTGTCGTGCTCCTGCCGCGCCGGATGGTCGGGCGGGATGTTGAGCGCCGTGAAATTGTAGAAATCATCCTCGATATGCGGGCCTTCGGCGACGCGAAAGCCCATCTCGCCGAAGATCGCGACGATTTCGTCGATCGTCTGGCTGAGCGGATGAATTCGGCCGGTGGTCTCGAACGCGACCGGCAGCGTGACATCGACCCGCTCGCCGGCCAGCCGGCGCTCAAGCGCGGCTTCGGCGAGGCGTCGCTGGGCCGCATCGATCGCCCCCTGAATTTCGTCCTTCAGCCGGTTGAGCGCCTGACCGGCGGTTTTCCGTGCCTCGCCGTCGAGTTGGGACAGATCCTTCATGCGCTGGGTGATCTCGCTCTTGCGCCCCAAGGCCGACACCCGGAGATTTTCCAGCGCCGCCGGCTCGTCGATGCCCGCGAGTTCGTCCAGAAGGCACCGCCGCAGATTGTCCAACTCGTCCATGCTCTCCCTCCCAAGGGACAAAAAAAGGGCCGAAGCGTTACCTTCGGCCCTTTGGTCTTCGGATGGTTCCGTTCGCCAGAAGCGACCGTCGGGGCCGGTTAAGGAGTCCCGCGGGTAAATCGCAAACTGGTTGCACGGCGCATCATGATATCAGCGGGCCTGAACCGCTTCGGCCTTCTTGGCGAGTGCGGCTTGCGCGGTCTCGACCAGGCTCTTGAACGCCGCCGGCTCGGTGATGGCGAGATCGGAGACGATCTTGCGATCGAGTTCGATACCGGCCAGCTTCAGCCCATTGATGAATTCGGAATAGCGCAGGCCATGCGCGCGGGCGCCGGCATTGATGCGTTGAATCCACAGGCCGCGAAAGCTGCGCTTTTTGACGCGCCGATCGCGATAGGCGTATTGCAGCCCTTTCTCGACCTTTTCGATGGCAATGCGGTAGCTCGCATTCGAGCGGCCGCGATAGCCCTTGGCCATCTTGAGGATTTTTTTGTGGCGGGCATGGGCGATGACGCCCCGTTTGACGCGTGCCATGTCAGCCCCTCAAATACGGCATATAGGTCAGCACGAGATTGGTGTCGCCCGGCCGGAGCGTAACCGTGCCCCTGGCTTTGCGCTTCATCTTTTGCGGCTTGGAGATCAGGCGGTGACGCTTATGCGCCACATTCATCTTGATCTTGCCGGTCGCCGTGCGGCTAAACCGCTTCTTGGCGCCGGATTTGGTCTTGAGCTTGGGCACTTTCGAGATCCTTACGGTCAGGCGTTTCGATCATCGGCGACGAGGCATGCCCGGAGGCGCTCGCGCGCGGCCCCAGCCGCCGAGGTGAACGGCGCTTATACGGGAGTGACGAGGGGAAGGCAAGGATCGGTTGGCAGAGGTCAGGGCTCCGAAGCCGGGTTAATGCATCTTTACGATTGACTGAAATGCTGAATCTATGGGGCGTATCGCATTGGAGATACGGCCATGGACGTTTACGCTTCGGAGTTTGGAGAGAAGTCGCGGCTTCGGGTGCTGCTGGAT
>JAXDMU010000069.1:0-11962 GCA_034665905.1 Aliidongia sp.
ACAGTTTCGCGCAAGCCTTCGCGCGGTTGCATGGCCCATCGGTCTGCGCGATGGCGTTTCGGGTCGAGGACGCTGCGGCGGCGCAACGGCGCGCGATGGGGCTGGGCGCCAAACCGGTCGCGGGCAAGATCGGCCCGATGGAACTCAATATCCCGGCGCTCGAAGGCATCGGTGGCAGCCTGCTCTATCTGGTCGATCGCTATGGCGTCAACGCCACGATCTATGATGTCGATTTCGTACCGATCGAGGGCGTCGATCCCAATCCGCCCGGCGTCGGCTTCACCCAGATCGATCATCTGACCCATAATGTCCATCGCGGCCGGATGGATCTTTGGGCGGATTTCTATATGCGGTTGTTCAATTTCCGCCAGATCCGGTATTTCGACATTGAGGGCAAGCTGACCGGGCTGAAATCGCGGGCGCTGACCAGCCCGGACGGCAAGATCCGCATTCCGATCAATGAAAGTTCGGACGACAAGAGCCAGATCGCCGAATATCTCGAAGCCTATCACGGCGAGGGCATTCAGCACATCGCGCTCGGGACCCGCGATATCTACCAAACGGTCGAAAATTTGCGCACCCGCACGATCAAATTCATCCATACGCCCGAGTCCTATTACGATCTGGTCGATCGGCGCCTGCCGGGCCATGGCGAGGATCTGACCCGCCTGCGCGGCAACGGGATCCAGATCGACGGCGCGCCGGGCGAGACCGGCGGCAGGCTGCTGCAAATTTTCACCGAAACGGTGATCGGCCCGATCTTTTTCGAAATCATTCAGCGCAAGGGCGATGAAGGCTTCGGCGAGGGCAATTTCAAGGCGCTGTTCGAGGCAATGGAACTCGACCAGATCCGCCGCGGCGTGCTAAAGGCCGAGTGAGTTTTCGGCCCAGAGGTGTATCGTGGAACTGCATGGCTATTACCGGTCTTCGGCGTCGTTCCGGGTCCGCATCGCGCTCAATTTGAAGCGGATCGACTATACCGCCGTGTCGCATCATCTGCGCCGGAACGAGCATCAGCTGCCGGAATTCCGGACACTCAACCCGCAAGGCTTCGTACCGGCGCTCGATGATGAGGGCGATGTCCTGACGCAATCGCTTGCCATCATCGAATATCTGGACGAAACCAACCCGAACCCGCCCTTCCTGCCCGGCCATCCGGGCGACCGGGCGCGAGTGCGGGCACTGGCGCAACTCATCGCCTGCGATATTCATCCGCTGAACAATCTGCGCGTATTGCGCTATTTGCGCGCACCGCTCGGTCAGGACGAGGCGGCGGTGAAAACCTGGTACAATCACTGGATCGCCGAGGGGTTCGAAGCGCTGGAGACCCTATTGGCCGATGACGACCGCACCGGCCGGTTCTGCCACGGCGACGAACCGGGTCTCGCGGATATCTGCCTCGTGCCGCAAATCGTCAATTGCGAGAATTATCAGCTCGACCTGACGCCCTATCCGACGCTGCGCCGGATCTACGCCAATTGCATGGCGCTGGACGCGTTCCAGCGCGCCCATCCGAGCCGGCAACCGGACGCCGAATAACTCAGCTTTTGGCCTTGGCACGCGCCGCGGCGACCTGAGTCTTCAGCACGTCGAGCGTGATGAGGCCGGGCGACATCGTATCGCCGATGATGAAGGCCGGCGTGCCATCGGCACCAATCGCCTTGGCCAGATCGTAATTATGCTTGATCAGGGGATCGATCTCCGAGGATTCCGATTCCTTGCGGATCGTATCCGGATTGAGGCCGAGCGACTTGACGACCTCCAAGGTCGATTCCTGGGTAACCGGTGTCTTGAGGTCGAACATCGCCTTGTAGAATTCGGCGTATTTCCCATGCTTCTGCACGGCGAGCGCCACGCGTGAGGCAAACACCGACTCCTTGCCGAGGATCGGGAAATCCTTCAGCACGAGGCGAATTTTCTTGTCCTGCTCCAGCAATTGCGCGACGGCCGGGGTGGTCGCCTTGCAATAGGGGCAGCGGTAATCGAAGAATTCGACCACCGTGACATCGCCCTTGGGATTGCCCAGCACCGGCGATTTCGGGTCGTTCTCAAGCTCTTCGCGCCGATTGGCGATCTCGGCCTTGGCCGCAATCTCAACCTCGGCCTTGCTCGCCTGATCGGCACGGTCGAACGCCTCGATCAGGACTTTCGGGTTGTTGAGCAGATAGTCATGGATCAGCTTCTCGACCGCCGCCGTCTGGTCGGGGCTGAGCGCCGGATCGGCCGCGCGAGCTGGAAGGGCGGGGAGTGCGAGGCTCAGGGCGGCGATGGCGAGGCGGCGGAGGGCGGTCATGGGCGAGGTGCCTTGGATCGGGAGATTTATTAGGACCATAGGCGTTAGGCATGGGGCTTGGCAAGGCGGCGCGATGGGGCGAGTTTTCGTGTAGCGGGCAATGCGGTTCTCATCAAACGATCAAAATGCCAGCGAGGCGTATACTACTAAATATCCCCTTTGGAGAAAAAATAACTCGCATGGAGAGTACGGAATTTTTTTGATACCAGGGATACGTTTTTTTTTGACACTACAGGAATTAATCGCATAGGTTCCTGCGGCTAGAGCGCTCATCGGATTGCTCAGCCGACGTAACAGGTTGGACCTTATAGTGGAGTTGCAAAAACGGGTGATGGCGGAAATAGCAAATCAATGGTAACGCCCGTTCTCGCTGCGATTATCGCAGCGGCGTCAGTTGCAGGGATCGGATCCACGGCAGCTAGTGCCATGACCATTGATGAACATGGCAGAGTGCTAATCAAGAGTGAAACCATTAGTCAACTTTTGCCAGATAGCTGGGGCCCAGATAGTCCGATTGGCTTACTGGATAGTAACGCTAGCTGTACCGTAAATGAAGCTGCTGGGTGTGGCGTAAAACAGGTCTAATTGATACAGGTGACGCTTCATTTGGAGCGTCACCTAACGTTTTGGTAAATTATGGAGAGAAAAATGGATCAAACCAATGCAATCGGCATTATTTTGTCTGACAAGGCCCTAGAGTTAATTTTACTTCCGACCGAACAATGCAATTTTCGTTGTTCATATTGCTATGAAAATTTCGCTGTTGGAAGGATGGAGCGATCCGTGATTAATGGGATTAAATCTCTATTGTCTACTCGAGTGCCCGATTTGTCATTATTAAAAATTCAATGGTTTGGCGGGGAACCGCTTGCCGCAAAGGACATTGTGCTTGATATTTCCAACGCAGCCTCTAACTTGGCAAAACAAAATCCAGAAATTCGCTATCGTTCCTCTATGACTACAAATGGATATTTTCTAAATGTAGAACTTATGTCACAATTAATTGAGGTCGGTGTACAGCGGTTTCAAATTTTACTTGATGGGCCTTGTGAATTCCATGACAGAACAAGGCGTCGGGCAAATGGAGAGGGTACGTTTCAACAAATATGGAGCAATCTAATTGCATTAAAGCAAACTGATCTCGACTTTACGATAATTCTTAGAGTGCATCTTACGCCAGAAAATATTGACTCTATGCCAGAGTTTGTCACAAAACTCCTTGATTCGTTTGATGACTCTAGATTTTCTATAATATTTAGAGAGATTTTACATATGGGTGGGCCAAACGATAAAATCGTCAATGTATTGAAAGGTAGTGGGTATTCAATGATAGCTAAACTCAAAAAACTTGTTGAAGAAAGGCAACCATCGTTAACCGTTAACGAACCATCTTCGGACGAAATATGTTACGCGGCAAAGGCAAATTCCTTTATAATTCGGGCAAATGGTAATGTCGGAAAATGTACGGTGGCAATCGAGGAAGATAGAAATAATGTTGGAAAACTACTTGAAGATGGCAGAGTAGTGATTAGTGTCGATAAATTAAAACCTTGGATGCGAGGGTTAACTACACTCGATTCTAGCGTATTGAGTTGTCCAGCGGCGAATTGGCCTAAATTGACTAGAGGCTCAGAATTAACAAATGTTGTGTGACAAATCATCGATTGTTTAGACTGTAATTAAAGCTTGTGGAGGGGCCGGTGGTAGGGAAATGGGTCAGTTTGGTGCTTAGGGGTTTACGGCGTGACTGGTTCTATGCCGGCATCAAGATATTCGGGCTTGGAGTTGGAGCTGGTGCGGCGTTGGTCGGCGCCTTGTTAGTTCGTGATGATCTAAACTATGATCGTTCGTTCACTCGCCCTGATATGCTTTATCGGATTTCATCGAGCGCGACCGATGCCGGCGTTGCTCCAGAGTACTTTGCGATAACGCCCGCGGATACGGCTCGATGGCTAAACTTCGAGTATTCCGACGCGCTGCAAGCTGCGCGCTTGGCTCCCGAGCAGATTGAGATAAGGTACGGAACGACCGAGGCTATCGAGCTGGGGTATTCGACAGATCGAAATATATTTGACGTATTGGATCTAAAATTCATTGCGGGAGATCCCCGGCATGCGCTCGATCAGCCAAATTCGGTGGTTATGACCAGTTCAAAGGCAAAGAAAATTTTTGGCACCAGTAATGCAATGGGGCTTCAATTCGAAAGCGTTCAGAGTATAAATAATCAATTGATCACGGTTACAGGTATTTTGGAAGACCTTCCCGGCAATACGCATCTAGACACCGAAGTACTTATTTCAGGGAATACCTCATTTTCGAATTTGTATAATCTTGATCTCAAACAGTCATCGTCCACTGCACTCAATCTGGATGTCGGAACCTATGTCCGGTTAAAGCCAAACCTCACACGGGAAAATCTCGATATAGCGCTCCAATCGGTCATCGCTAACCATTATCCGATCGATCGCCTGGGTGGCACGCGGCTCGACCTGTCCGCTGATCCGATCACAGAAATTCATTTAGATCCACACGGGCTCAGCGGGCGCCATGGCAGCGATGTCAGCACGGTGTTTGCGTTGGGGGCGGTCGGCGCCCTGTTACTGATCGTTGCGATCATCAATTATTCCAATCTGGTGACGGCAAAGGCATCAAGCCGCCTCGTCGAGATTGGCGTGCGCAAAAGTGTCGGTGCGACGCGCCGGCATATTGCCGGGCAATTGTTTCTCGAATCGGGAATTTTCACGCTGCTCGGCTTGATTCTGGGGCTTGGTTTGACCGAACTGGCACTGCCATCATTGAACGCATTCCTTGATCGGGCGCTGCGGCTTGATTATCTGCATGATGTCAGCCTCGATGGCTGCATCGCGGCCCTGTTTCTGCTGATCACTTTTGGCGGTGGCGCCTATCCCGCATGGTCGCTATCGGCGCTTCGGCCCTCAATCGCGCTGAAGCGCGGCAAGGGCGCGTCAATTTCGAGTCCGTCTCTGGTATCGATCCTCGTGGTCATGCAATTCGCGATCGGCATCGGCATGATCGTTGCGACCGTGGCGATCTATCAGCAAGGGCTATTTGCAACCAATTCCGCGCTGAAATTCGACAAGGATCAGGTTCTTCTTGTGCAGACTCATGCTGCTTGCGCCGACAGCTTCAAGCAAGAATTGCTGTCTCGCCGGGGCATTGTCGCTGTTGCATGTTCACGTGGGGCACCGTTGGGCCAGGAAGCCTCCACGTCGGATGTGGATCTGTCCGACGGCAGGAAACTGACGATCGAGCGCCAACCGGTCGATTTTGGCTTTTTCGATCTGTATCATTTACCGTTTGTTGCCGGGCGGGATTTTTCGCGAGACCATTTGGCCCTGGACCAAGTGCTAGGTGAGGAGGGCGCCACCATGTCGGCGCCGATCGTGATCAATGAGACGGCCGCACGGTATTTCGGTTTCCCAAGTCCCGCGGCGGCTTTGGGGCAGGAGATTGCCGTCCATAGCGTGAGCAGCGAGGCTGGCCGGTCACTGGTCATGGGTAAATCGGCGATCATCGGTGTCGTGGCTGATTTTCCGGTCAAATCGGTGCGCGCGCCGATTCGGCCGACGGTCTTTTACGTCGATCCCGCCGCGTTCCGCCTGCTCAGCGTCAAACTCCGGCGCGATGATTTGGCAGCCGGGGTGGCCTCGGTCGATGCGGTCTGGCACGTGATGGGGCCAGATCGCTTGATTAATCGTTTCTTTCTCGATGACAAGATCCGCGATCGGTACGAGACCTTGCTACAGGAACAAACCGTCTTTCTGATCCTGTCGATTCTCGGCATCCTGGTCGCGTGCATCGGCTTGTTCGGTCTCGCCGGGTATGTGGCGCAAACCCGGACGAAGGAGATCGGTATCCGCAAGGCGCTGGGCGCCACCACGCGGCAACTCGTGCGCCTGCTGGTCTGGCAGTTCGTCAAGCCGGTCGTCATCGCCAATCTGATCGCGTGGCCGGTTGCCGGCTGGCTGCTCGAACGCTGGCTCGATGGCTTTGCCTTGCGGATCGATCTCAATCCGCTGATTTTCCTCGGCGCGGGCGGGCTCGCCGTCGGTGTTGCGGTCTTGGTGACGGCGGGGCATGCGATCAAGGTGGCCCGCGCGCGCCCGGTGGCGGCGCTGCGCTACGAGTAGGCGGTAATCTCGCTCACCCGTGCTCGTCCTTTTCTGCCTTGACGTCGCGGCGGATATCTTCGGCGCGGATCCAGCCGGGCGTGCCGCGCGCCAGTAATTGGGTGGCTTGCGTCGCCTGGCGCGAGGCGGTGCGCAGGTCGCCGGTCAGGATGCCTTCCTCGGCCAGCGCCAGAGCGGCCGGCCCCAGATTGCCGGCGCGGCCTTCGGCGATGCCGAGCTGGTGCCACGCATCGGCGCTGTTGCGGTCGAGCTTTACCGCTTTGCGCAGATTGTCGAGCGCGTCTTTCAGCATCTTGTCGTCATTGGTGTTCTCAAGCTCGGTCTGCGCCAGTTCGACGCGCATCAGGGCCGAATCGGGGAGTGCCTTGGCCGCCTTCTGATAGGGTGCCACCGCGTCGGCCACCTTGCCGCTTTCGAACAGAATCTGGCCATGCAACTCGTTGTAATAGGGATCGTTCGGCGACTCCTTGAGCAGGCTGTCGATCTCCGAGAGCGCCCGATCTTCCATCGGCACGCGGTGATAGGCGGCGGCGCGGGCATAGCGGGCATAGCTGCTCTTGTCGCTGTCGGGATACATCTGGAGCACTTGGCCGGGCGACAGCAGAAAGCCGCGCAGTTTGGCCAGCATGCGTTGATGCCGGTCGATCAGCACCGGCGGGTCCTTGGCGTTGGACGAGGCGGCGGTCCTGACATGCTCGGCCACCCAATCGATCCGGTCGGAGGTGATCGGGTGGGTGCGCAGATAGGGATCCTGCTGGGCCGGGGCCAGCAATTCCTCGCGCTCCAACGTGCGGAAGAAATCGAGCAACCCCTGGCCCGATTGCTGGGTCTGGTCGAGAAAGCCCATGCCGGCCTGATCGGCGCGCGCTTCCTGGCCGACCGAATAATGCAAGAGCGAGCGCAATCCGACCGATTGGCCGATCGCACCGCCAGCCGCCGCCACGGCGCCGTTGCGGGTCAGGACCGCGCCGGCCGCGCCCAGCACATAGGCGATGATGCTCTGTGCCGTCGCATCTTCATAGGCGCCGCCGAATCGGGCGAGATGGCCGCCCGAGATGTGGCCGGTCTCGTGCGCGATCACGCCGATCACCATGTTGGGCCGGTCGGCCTTGAGCAGCAGCCCGGTGTTGATGAACAAACGCTGGCCATCGGCCACGAAAGCATTGATCTGATCGCTATTGACCAAATAGATCTGTACGAAATCCGCATCGAGCCCCGCAGCCTTCCACAAGGGCGTGGCATAGTCGCGGATCAGGCTTTCAATCTCCGCATCGCGGATCAGCCCCGGCGCCTCTTGCGCGGCGGCCGGACGGGTGAGGGCGAGTGCGACCAGCGAGACCAGAACAAAGGCGCGGCAGAGCATGGAATTCGACACGAGCGGCATCCTTTCGACAGGGACCAATATCCGGCCGATCGGCCCTCCGCGTCAATGCGCGCCGCGGCGCGGCCTGACGCCGCGTATCGGCACTGTCGCATTGCTGGCCCTGGCGCTGGCCGGCTGCGGCACTGTGCGGTCGGCCGAGGAAGCGGTCGGGCTGGCCGGGCCTTCTGCGAGCGACGCGCAACTCGCCAGCCGCTATCTGGGCTCGATCGCGGCCGACGACACCGAGGCGGTCGATCTGGCGCGCCGCGTTCTGCTGGGCGGTGGCACGGCGGCCGATGCTGCAACCGAGATCGCGCTCGCATTGACCGTGACCCAACCGGGCCGCGCCGGGCTCGATGGCGGCGGCGTGTGTCTGGTCAAACCGGCAACCGGTGCCGTGGTGGAATTGGATTTTCCGGCACAGAATGCCGGTGGCACTGTGCCGGTTCCGGGGCTGGTGCGCGGTTTGGCAGCGTTGCAGGAGCGTTATGGCGTCTTGCGCTGGCAGCAGATCGTGGCGCCGGTCGAGGCGCTGGCGGTGACCGGCATGCGGGTGACGCCGGGCTTGCTGGCTGATCTTCAGACCGCCGGGCTTGGCGCGGGCGGTCCGAGCGGCCGGCCGCTTGAGGTCGGCGATATCCTGCCGCAACGCGGGGTCGCCGCCACCCTGAGCCAGTTGAGAACCGGCGGCGTCGCCGCTTTCTATACCGGGGCCCAGGGCGGCGCGCTGGTCGCGGCCGGCGTGCCGGCGCGCGCGCTTGCCGATTACGCACCGGTCTGGCGCCGCCCGGCCAGCCTGAATGCCGGTGGTGCCGTGCTGTTCTATCCGCAAGGTCCGGCCGGTGCGGCGATCCAGGCGGCGTGGAACGCGGCCGGGACCGGCGATCGTTTCGCCGCCGCGCGCGGGGCGGCCTTTCCACCCGGTGCGGCGATCGATCAGCCCGCGGGATCGATCGGGTTCCTGGTCGCTGATGCCGCCGGCCGCGCGGTCAGCTGCGCCATCGGCCTGGGCCGGCCCTTCGGCTCGGGTCAACTCGTCGAGCCGCTCGGCATCTTCGTTTCGGCGCCGACCGAGGGGGCCGCAACATCTCTGGCGCCGATCATCGGCACCGAGGCCGGCGGCGACCAGTTGCTGGTTGCGGTCGTCGGGGCCGGCAGCGACGCCGCTCCGGCCGATGCCGCCGCCATTGCATGGTCCGTGCTGCGCGGCAACCGGCCGGTTGCCGAAGCGGTCTCTGATCCGCGCACGCCGGCCGAATCGGTCGGTACGCTGGTGGCCGACCGGGTCTCGGCGCTGTCATGTGCCGGTGGCCTGCCGCAGCATCCCGGCTCGTGCTCGATCCAGCACGACCCGCGCGGCGGCGGCTACTCGATGCCGGTCGATCGGTTGGTGAAATAGCCCGCCATGGCGCTGAAGCAAAGCCGGCGCGGCCGGATACCGCCCTTCATCGTCATGGATGTGATGCGCGAGGCCAATCGCCTTGCCGCATCGGGTGCCGATATCCTGCATCTCGAAGTCGGCCAACCGAGCACCGGGGCGCCGTCGCGCGTGATCGAAGCGGCCGGACGGCTGCTGCGCGCCTCGCCCTTGGGCTATACCGACGCGCTCGGCATCCCGGCTTTGCGCGCGCGGATCGCCGCCCACTATGCCCAGCGCCACGGCGTTACCGTCGATCCGGCGCGGGTCGCGGTGACGGTCGGCGCGTCGGGCGCGTTTTCGCTCGCCTTCCTCGCGGCGTTCGATGTCGGCGACCGGGTGGCGCTGGCGGTGCCCGGCTATCCGGCCTATCGCCACATTCTGACAGCGCTCGACCTCGTACCGGTCGAACTGCCGGCCGGCCCGGACGACCGGTTCCAGCCGACCATCCGGCTGCTGGAAGCCGCTGAGGGCCGGATCGACGGGCTGATCGTGGCGAGCCCGTCCAACCCGACCGGCACGATGCTGAGTACCCAGGCGCTGGCCGAACTTGCCGATTATTGCCGCGGGCGCGGCATCCGGCTCATCTCCGACGAGATTTATCACGGCATCACCTATGGCGGCCCGGCCGCGACGGCACTGGAAGCCGAGCCCGACGCGGTCGTCATCAACAGCTTTTCGAAATATTTCTCGATGACCGGCTGGCGCCTGGGCTGGATGATCGTGCCGCCCGACCTGATCCGGCCGGTCGAGTGCCTGGCGCAAAATCTGCTGATTTCGCCGCCGAGTCTCGCGCAGCACGCCGCGATCGAAGCATTCGACTGCACCGAGGAACTCGACGCCAATGTCCGGCGCTATGCGCAGAACCGCGCTTTGCTGCTCGACCGCCTGCCGGCCGCCGGCTTCACCGATTTCGCCCCGCCGGACGGTGCCTTCTATCTCTACGCTGATGTTTCTTCGATGACCGGCGACAGCCTGGAATTCTGCCGTCGCATGCTGCACGAGACCGGCGTGGCCGCCACCCCCGGCCTCGATTTCGACGGCGAGCGCGGCCGCCGCACCGTGCGCTTCTCCTTCGCCGGTGCCACCGCAGATATGGCGAAGGCAGCCGAGCGGCTTTGCGCGTGGCGGCGGTAGGCGCATTGCGGCCCTGCCAAAAGTCATTTCAGCCAACGTCGCGAGAGGCTTGCACTCCCCGGCGAAAGAGGGTACCAGAGCCGTCCTGCGGCGGTCGTGCCGCTGCGGGAACATGATTTCCGGCTCCCGGAAATCCGGTGGGGCGCGTAGCTCAGCGGTAGAGCACTACGTTGACATCGTAGGGGTCACAAGTTCGATCCTTGTCGCGCCCACCAACCTTTTCAATGACTTATAGATTCGTAGCGTAGCGCTCATTTGTTGCAAAACGATAGGTCGTGCGGTTACGCAGCCTCAAGGGCGCCTCGCCCAGGGTGTCGCAGATCGCATCCCAGACACTTTCATAGGAGTCGAGTCCGGTCATTTTCTATTCCTCATCAAATCGTCGTAGCGGGCCTTGGCCAAGTCGATATCCGACTGCGCTGTCTTCCGCGCCTTCTTCCGGAACGCATGCAGCACATACACCGCGTCGGCCAAGCGCGCCGTGTACATCACCCGATATGCGCCGCTTTCGTCACGTATCCGAAGTTCCTCGACACCAGCACCGATCGTCGGGAACGGTTTGAAATCAGTCGGCTGTTCGCGGCGCTGAACCTCGTCAAGCTGATAGCCGGCAGAGAGAATTCCCCCAGAGCCTTCAGGGAGCCGGATCCCGGCCGGCGCATCCAGTTGCTGGAACAGGCCGAGCATTTGTTGCTGAACGATACGCCGCTGATCCCGATCGACAATCCGGTAACTCAAACACTCGTCAGTTCTCGCGTGGTCGGGTGGCATAATAATATTACGGCGATGCAGCCGTCGCGGTATCTCAGTTTCAAAAGCGAAAATTAGCGGAGGCACCTCGGTTCGGCACCGCCGCCTCCCGCAAAATCGCGGGTAGCCCATGAGAATTAGCCCTACCAAACCGCCCGCCCGTCATGGTCGAATCACTCCCAACGGATGCGCCGAGCCATCCGGCGCGCCGTCATGGCCGACTCTGGGAGGAATTGCCGCATGCCCGCCATCAATCCGGTCACCGATCTGACCCTCGACGGCACAATCGCCGTGCTTACCTTGAATTCGCCGCCGGTGAATGCGCTGTCGGCCGCAGTTCGCGCCGGGCTCAAAGTGGGCATCGAGGCGGCGGTTGCCGATGCCTCGGTCAAGGCGATCGTGCTGATCTGCGCCGGCAAGACCTTCATCGCCGGGGCCGATATCAGCGAGTTCGGCAAGCCGCCGCAGAGCCCCAGCCTCGCCGAAGTGCAGGACGCGATCGAAACCGCACCCAAGCCGGTGATCGCGGCGATCCATGGCACCGCACTGGGCGGCGGGCTCGAAGTGGCGCTAGTTTGCCATTACCGCGTCGCCGTGCCCTCGGCCAAATGCGGTTTGCCCGAGGTCAATCTCGGGCTGTTGCCCGGGGCCGGCGGGACGCAGCGCCTGCCGCGCATCGTCGGGCCGGAAAAGGCGCTGGAGATGGTGACGTCGGGCCAGCATGTCGGTGCCCGTGCCGCAGCAACGATCGGGTTGATCGACGAGTTGGTCGATGAAGCGGGCTTGCGCGAGGGCGCTGTCGCCTTCGCCCGCAAGGTGCTGGCGGAAGGCAGGCCACTGCGCAAAATCCG
>JAXDMU010000070.1:0-6763 GCA_034665905.1 Aliidongia sp.
ACAGCCAGTATCTGAAGGACGGCATCACCCGCTATATCCATGGCTGGCAGCGCAATGGCTGGAAGACCGCGGACAAGAAGCCGGTCAAGAACATCGATCTGTGGCTGCGACTGCTCGATGCGCTGAAGCCGCACCGGGTCGAATGGATCTGGGTCAAGGGCCATGCCGGCCATGCCGAGAACGAACGCGCCGATGCGCTGGCCCGCCAAGGCGTCGCGGCCGCCCGCGCGGCGAAATAGGGCGCGGCTCCGATCGCCCGGAGCCGCGGCCCGAAACCTCAGAGCGCTTCAAGCACCACTTCGGCCTTGGAGACCTCGAAATTGCCCGGCTTCTCGACATTGAGCAGCGTGACCACGCCGTCTTCCAGCACCATCGCATAGCGCAGCGAACGATAGCCGAGCCCGACGCCGCTGGCATCGAAGCCCAGTTCGAGCGCTCTGGTGAGTTCGGCATTGCCATCGGCCAGCATCACCACCTTGCCATCGGCCTCCTGGCTCTTGCCCCAGGCGCCCATGACGAAGACGTCGTTGACCGCGACGCACGCAATGAGTTCGACGCCGCGCTTGACGAATGCGTCGAAATTCGCAACGAAGCCGGGTGCGTGCTTGGCCGAACAGGTCGGGGTGAAGGCGCCGGGCACCGCGAACAGCACGGCCTTCTTGCCGGCGAACAATTCGTCGGTCGTGACTTCTTTCGGTCCCTCGGGCGTCAGGTGACGCAGTTTCACCGAGGGGAGTTTATCGCCAACCTTGATGGTCATTGCTCTTGATCCTTCCGGATATGGGGCGTGAAACAGGGATGCGGGCGACTTATTCTTACCCGCGGACATCATCTGCGACTGTCAGGAAGTTTTGCCCGACGCCGCGCGCAACGCATCGAGCACCGCCGAACCGGTCAGCAATTCCGGCAGCGGCACGCCGCCCGGTGCGGCCGGGCCGTAGACAATATTGAACGGGATGCCGTAGCGGCCATAGGTTTTGAGAAACTCGCCGATCCGCGCATCGCGCCGGGTCCAATCGGCGCGCATCGCCACCACGCCCGGTGCTGCCAGTTGCCCCTGCACCGGGTCGGTCTCCAGCACCACGCGCTCATTGACCTGGCAGGTCAGGCACCAGCTTGCGGTAACATCGACGAAGACCGTCTTGCCCGAGGCGACGGCGCCGGCGATCGCCGCCTGATCGAACGGGACCCACGCACCGCCCCCCTCGCTCCGCACCATCGCCGCCGGCTGCGTCAGGAGCGGTGGCGCCAGCATGCCGAGCAGCAGGATCGCGGCCGCGACTCCCAGGCCGCGCCGTGACCGAAGTGTGGCGAGGCGCGCTTGCAGCGCCAGACAGAACGTCGCGGCGAGCGCCAGTACGGCCACGACACCGGCCTGCACCGGCCCGGCCTCGAACACCAGGACGCCGATGAGCCAGACCGCCGTCGCCGCCAGCAGCAGGCCGAGCACACGTCTGAGCGCCAGCATCCAGCGCCCCGGCCGCGGCATCAGCCGCGCAATGCCCGGCACGGCCGAGACCGCGAGGTAGGGCAGCGCCAGACCGATGCCCAAACACAAAAACACCAGCAGGATATCGCCGGGACTGCCGGCCAGCGCGAAGCCAACGGCGGTGCCGAGAAACGGGGCCGAGCACGGTGTCGCCAGCAGGGTGGCGAAGGCGCCGGCCAGGAAATTGCCGGCGAGCGACGGGCCGCCGCCCGGCGCCATGCCGGCCAGCCACCAAGGAAGGTTGATCTCGAACCAGCCCAGAAGATTGCACGCGAACAGCGTCACCAGCGCCGCCAGTGCCGCCAGAAAGGCCGGTTCCTGAAACTGGATGCCCCAGCCGACCGCGAGCCCGGCCGAGCGCATGCCGATCAGGATGGCCGCCATGGCGAGGAACGAGACGATGATCCCGGCCGACGAGGCGAGGAAGCCCAGCCGAATCGCCCGCCGCCCCTGGCCGGAATGACCGACCAGCGCCACGAGCTTCATCGACAGCACCGGCAGCACGCAGGGCATGAAATTGAGAATGAACCCACCGAGCAGCGCCAACGCCAGCATCGGCAGCAACGCCGCACCGGCGGTAATCGGCGCCGCCACGGCGGGCGAGGCGGAGACATAGCCGGCCCGCGGGGCAACTTCCGGGCTGGCCCGGTCGATCACGGTCAGCCCGAGCGGATGGCCGGGCAGCTTGGCGGTCGCGGCCGCCCCGCCGGGCAGGGTGATTTTCAGAACGGTCGCGCCATCCTCGTCACCCATGGTCGGTGGCAGGTAGCTGAACCCGTCCGCGCCCTCGATCAGCAGATCGGGCTTTTGCAGCGGCGGTGTCGCGTGCAGCCGCACCGACAAAACCGCATCCTTGCCGGCCTCGGCGATGGTAGCCCCGATCAGGACGAGCCCGGCATCGGCGGCGCTGCCCGGCACGCGTCGGGCGAAGCGATCGATCAGCGCGGCCGATTCGGGTGACGCGGCGGCATTGGCTGGGATATCCAGCGCAAGATCGACGTCATTGGGCACGCAGATTGCGGCACAGGTCAGAAAATGCACGCTCGCCTTGGCCTGCGCCGATGCCGACGGATCAGCCAGCGTGGCCGCGAGCGGCAGCACTGTCTCGCCTTCGTAACCGAAGGTTTCAAGGCCGGCATAGGAAAAGCGCTCCGGCGCCGGCCAGCGCGTCTCGCCGATGTTGAGGTTGGTCGAGCCGGCCCAATCCGTCTCGGGCGGCAGGCCGGCATCGCCGGGGGCGCGCCAATAGATCTTCCAGCCCGGCTGAAGCTCGAAATGCAGGCCGAGCCGCAACGCGCCCGACGGATCGGGGGCAGCGAGCAGTTGCACCCGCCCCTGCCGGGTGGTGCCCCAGTCGGAGGCGAGTTCGGCGGCCGGCGCCTGGCCCAGCGAGATCAGCGGCAGCAGCAGGACCAGCAACGGCCAGAGCCGGAGAGTTCGACGTGTCATCCCCCTTCTTTACACCGTCGGCGCGCGGATCGCATGAACAACTTGTCGCGAGGTACGCCCGGGCGACCCGATTCATACGCCTTATCTTGCAGCGGGCGCGAAGGCGCCTTATTTCATGAATCATGAAACGCAAGGCAACCACATCGCCCCTCCCCCGCGGCCGGAAGGAATCGGCCAACGGCTATCTCACCGGTCAGCTGCTGATCGCGATGCCGCAGATGGAGGATTCGCGGTTCCACCGATCCGTGCTCTATATCTGCGCCCATTCCTCGGATGGCGCGATGGGGCTGGTCATCAACAAGGTGTTGGACAGCCTGACGCTGCCCGAACTGATGGCACATCTGGAAGTGCCGACCGAAGCGCCGCTCCAGCCTGAGAAGATCCATTTCGGCGGGCCGGTCGAAACCGCCCGCGGCTTCGTGCTGCACAGTGCCGATTATATCGATGACGGCACGCAGATCGTCGGCCACGGCCTGGCGCTGACCGCGACGCTCGATATTTTGCGCGCCATCGGCCGTGGCGAGGGTCCGCTCCGCACGCTGCTGGCGCTCGGCTATGCCGGTTGGGGGCCCGGCCAGCTCGATGCCGAGATCCAGGCCAATGCCTGGCTGAACGTGGCCGCCGACGACGCCATCGTGTTCGACCCGCAGAATGACACGAAATGGGAACGCGCAATCGGCCGCCTCGGCATCAATGCCGGCATGCTGTCGAGCGAAGCGGGCCACGCGTAGAGCGTGATCGTCGAAGGTTCGATCAACCGAAGGCGTGAATCACGCGGGCAAGCAAAGAGCTAGAGTGGGGCTCGTGAGCGAAAGGGAACGCATCCCGCTCTAGGCGCGGCCGGCCCATTACATCCCGGCCGGCACCAGCGACTGAAAGAACTCGATCTGCCACTCCATCTCGTCGGGAGTGAGCGGATAGCTGCCGCCCCGGTTGGCGTTGAGCCGTGCTTTCGGCGGCAGCCGGGCGAGGCGGATCTGGAGCTGGAGTGCCAGACGCATGGTGTAGCCGGCCTTCCAGGATAGCGCGGTCAGCCCCTTGGCGCTGTGCGACACCAGGATCTTGTTGACCACGGCCGGGAGCAGACGCGCGCGCAAGGCCAGTGCGGCGATGACGAAATCCTGATCGAGGCCGAGGGCGTTGCCGATGACATCCTCGCTCAACGTGCCGCGGGCGTAATGAGCGCGGGCGCGGGCCAGCGGAGAATCGCCGGCTTCGGTGCCCGCCCCGGCGGCGCGCGGGTGGTCCGCAGGTGCCGGGCGATCCTGAAGCAGTGTCGCAATCGCGCGACTCGTCTCCGGGTCGAGATCGGCGCGGCTTTGCAGCATGCGCACCAGCCGGTCGGCGACGAAGCCGGCCAGCCGCATCGCGGCGCCGGCACTCAGCACCGGCCGCTGGACCAGCGCCTCGTGCCACGCCTCGACCGGCGGCGCACGCTCGACCACGCCATCCAGGATCGGGCCGGGAATCTCGGCTGTGCGATTCTCCAGCAAGAGCCGGATCGCGGCGGCGTCGCCCGATTCGACGATTTTCTCGGCGACGCGTGGCCCGATGGAAGGGCGACGCGCGACGGCGCCGATGACGCGCGGATCGGGCGCATCCGTCACGATCGCCACCAGATCGTCATCCAGGATGGTGCCGGGATAGCCCAGTGCCGGCACGGCGACTTCGGCGATCCGGTCGCGGCCAAGCCGGGTGACGAGCCCGACCGGCATCCGGTCGAGCCCGTGCGCCATCTGGGCGACCAGTGCCCGCACGCTGGCCAGATCGTCATGCGCCAGCGCCTCCAGCACGGCCACGGTCACTTGCCAGAGCTGCGCGGTTTCGGCCCGGCTATGTGCCTGGACCTCGCCGGCGATTTTCTCGGCGACGAGGGTGCGGATTTCCGGCACTTCGTCGAGCGCCAGCAGCAGATCGGCCTGACGCGGCGTCGCGCGGTTGCGTGCGATGGCGAGGCGAACCGCCGGCACGGGATCGCGCGCCAGGAAATAGAGCAGTTCCGGCAGCGTTTCCGCGGCGGCGGCCACGGCCTGGCGCACGGCCGTATCCGGGCTGCGCGCCAACGCCTTGAGATCGCCGCCTGGGGGCAGCGGCGCGGTGCGGCGTCCGAACAAACGGGCCAAAGCGGTACGAATCATACGGCGACTACCCTGGCCGCGATTTTCCAATGGCGAACCACGGCCCCTCCCCACCCGCAATCACGATGTGTCTTCATCCTTAGCGCGGGTGCGGTAAAGGGGCTGTTAACCGCGCCGCCGGCTCGACCGGGCGAGGCCGGTGGTTTACAAACCTTTGCACAAACCCATGAACCGGTCGGGACGATGCAGGATGAACCCCTTGATCCACACCGCGATTGATACCTGGATCTTCGACCTCGACAACACGCTCTACCCGGCCGGCTCCAATCTTTTCCCGCAGATTTCGGCGCGGATGGGCGAATTCATCGCCGCCCGTTTCGCACTCGATGCCGACGCGGCGCGGGCGATGCGGACGCGGCTGTTCCGTGCCCATGGCACGACCCTGCGCGGCTTGATGATCGAGCATGGCGTCGATCCGCATGAATTCATGGATTACGTCCATAATGTCGATCTGTCCGGCCTGACGCCTGCCATCGCCCTGGCCGCGGCGCTCGCGGCATTGCCCGGGCGAAAGCTGGTCCACACCAACGGCTCGCGCCGCCATGCCGTGCGGATTCTCGACCATCTGGGACTGGCCGGGCATGTCGCCGGCATTTTCGACATCGCCGATGCCGGTTTCGTGCCCAAGCCGGACCCGGCGGGCTATCGGGCCTTGATCGAACGCTTCGGGGTCGAGCCCAGACGAGCCGCGATGGTCGAGGATATGGCGGTCAATCTGGCGCCGGCCGCCGAACTCGGCATGGTGACGGTGCTGGTACGCAGTGCCAATGACTGGGCCGCCGAAGGCGCCGAGGGCGCGTGGGTCCACCACCGGATCGATGATCTGGCCGGGTGGCTGGCGGCACTGCCCGGTTAATCCGCCGCCATCGACCGGTGCTGCCGCTCGGCCGCACGTTTCAGATCGCCGGTCGTCATCCGGCTGCCATCATGGCTCCAGCCCGGCGGGGCGAAGAGATAGAACAGGCGCTGGCGCAGCGTCAGGCCGGGCCGGGTCAGATCCTGTGCGATGCCGATGAACTCATGGAAGGCGACGCGCAGCGGATTGAAGGTGCCGATATTGCGGACCAGCCCGTAACGCGGCGGCAGCGCGTCCAGTTCCCGGGTGAAGCTGCCGAACAGCCGGTCCCAGATGATGAAGACGCCGGCATAATTGGCATCGAGATAGGGCGCGTCGCGGCCGTGATGGACGCGATGATGCGACGGCGTGTTGAACAGCGCCTCGACCCAGCGCGGCAGGCGGCCGACCGCTTCGGTATGGATGAAGAACTGATAGACCAGATTGACCCCGGCGACGAAGATCAGCAGCGCCGGTGGAAAGCCCAGCAGCGCCAGCGGCACCTTCAGCACGAACAGCCCGCTGATCTCGCCGGTCCAGGTCTGGCGCAGCGCGGTCGAGAGATTGAAATGCTGGCTCGAATGATGGACGACATGGCTCGCCCAGAACCAGCGCGAGCGATGGCCGATCCGATGGACCCAGTAATAGGCCAAATCGTCGAGCACAAAAGCGAGCGGGAAGGCCCACCAGGCGAAGCCGATCTCGAACAGGCGGAACCGATAGGCAAAGACGATGGCATCGATGCCGATCCAGGCAAAGAGCAGCCCGCCGATCAGGCTGCCGAACCCCATGATGAGGCTGGTCGCCGTGTCACGCGTCTCATAGCTGCCCTTGATCCGGCCGCGCCGGGTC
>JAXDMU010000071.1:0-3122 GCA_034665905.1 Aliidongia sp.
ATTTTCTTCGAAGCCTGAGCATATCCCACCTCACCCCGGCCCTCTCCGCCCCAATGGGGCAGAGAGGGAGACGATCATCGACACGATCGGACTTTTCCCCCACTCGCCGGCAGCCCCCTACTCTGCCGCCAGACTCCCTCGTTCCCCGATCTGCTTCAGACACCGGTCGATCCATTGCCGGGTCAGCTTTTCCTGCACGCCGTTCTGCGACAGGCGCTGGCGCAGATTGGTGAAATCGACTCGATCCAGCGACTGATCCTGGTTAAAGCACGAGAACACCACCGTCTCTTTCCCGGTCGCGGGGTCGGTGTGCAGTTGCAGGCACTGGGCGCAGATTTCCTTCATCATGCATTGCATCGGCGAGTTGACGCTGCCGATCGCCGCGTGATCGTGCTTCAGATAGGGCTGAAGCACGCCGTGGCGGGCGCGGGCCACCGCGTTCATCATGCCGTCCGAGCCGATGGCGACGATGCGGTCGGCCTCGGCCAGGGCGATCGACACCGGGCCGAGCGTGCCGGAGGCGTAGGCCGCCATGGCATCGACGATATTGCCGACGAAGGCGCGGTCCTGCGGCCGGGTCGCGGTGAAGCCGGGCGCTTCGTCCGAGCACCAGACGATGCTGTCGGCCGCGCGCTCGATCTCTTCGATCTTGTAGCGGTCGATCATCCTCTTGTAGCCGGCGAAATAGATCACCCGCGAGCCCGCCTCGCGCAGCGCCTGACCGATCGAGAACAACACCGCATTGCCCAGGCCGCCGCCGACCAGCAGCACGGTCTCGCCGCCCGGCGTTTCGGTCGGCGTGCCGGTCGGCCCCATCAGGATCACCGGCTCGCCCGGCTTCAGCAGCGCGCAAAGATCGGACGAGCCGCCCATCTCCAGCACGATGGTCGAGAGCAGGCCGCGCGCCTTGTCGACCGAGGCGCCGGTCAGTGCCAACCCCTCCATGGCGAGCGTGGTGCCGCCGCTGCGGGCCGCATTGGTCTCGTAATTTTGCAGGCGATAAAACTGGCCCGGCTCGAAGCTCCGCGCGGCGAAGGGCGCCTTGACCGTGACCTCGATGATGGTCGGCGTCAGACGGGTCACGGCATGGATCGTCGCGCGCAACCCCTCGTTCAGCGTCGCGATCAGCGCCTCCGGTGCCGGTGCTGACGCCGCGCGCCGGGACAGCGTACGCGAGACCACCGGATAGCCCTGCTTGGCGCTGCCCATCGCTTTGACGACATTGCCGGCGAAGGAGGGATGCAGATCGCCGAAGAAGCTGATCGCCCGGCCATCGGCGCGATGGCTCATCAGCACGCGCACCGCGGCGGGCTTGGCCGATTTGTCGGGGCGAACCGGATTGCCATCCTCGTCGTAAGCCTGGAAATACCGGCCGTCGAGCACGACATTGTCCGGGTCTTCGCGGCCGAGCACGGTGTTGGGCTGGGTTCCGGCCGCGATCAGGATGGTGCGGGCCGGCAGAGTCGCGCGGCCGGTCGGCGTGATGCCGCCGGTTTCCGGGTCGATTACGTGGCTGCTGACGGTCAGGCCGGTCGCCTGCCCCCATCGATCGATCTCGACCGTTTCCGGTGTCAGGCATTCGGCAAAGCGGATGCCTTCCTGAAACGCCAGCGCGACCTCTTCATGATTAAGCGTATAGCTCGGCGCGTCGATCAGCCGGCGGCGATAGGCCATGGTGACCCCGCCCCACTGGTTGATCAGATCGACGATGCGCGGTTCGCGCCCTTCGGCCGCGGCGGCAGCGCGCTCGGCCCGGATCGCGTTTGCATGGGCGAGGAAATCGTTGCCCGCCTCGATTTCGGCCGGGCTCCACGAAGCGCGCACCGTGGCCTCGCCCTGCTCGGCCGCGAGCGTCTCAAAGCGCGCCAAGAACTTTTCGACCTGGACCGGGTAATAGGCCAGCGATTCGGTCGCGGTATCGATCGCGGTCAAGCCACCGCCGACCACCACGACCGGCAAACGGATCTGAAGATTGGCGATCGAGTCGGTCTTGGCCGCACCGGTCAGTTGCAGCGCCATCAGGAAATCCGATGCCTGCCGCACGCCGGACGCCAGCCCGTTCTTCATCGGAATCACGGTCGGACGGCCGGCACCGGCGCACAGCGCGATATGGTCGAACCCCAGATCGAACGCGCTGTCGATGGTGATGGTGCCGCCGAAGCGCACGCCGCCCATCATGGCGAACTGTCGGCGCCGTTCCAGCAACAGGCGGACGATTTTGAGGTAGTTCTTGTTCCAACGCACGGTGATGCCGTATTCGGCGACGCCGCCGAAGCCGGCCATGACCCGGTCGCCCAGATCCTCGTAGAGTTCTTCGACATCGCGGATCGGCCGGAACGGCACCCGCGCGCCGCTCGGCAGCACGCCGGACAGATCTGGATCGAGCGGCTCGATCTTCAGCCCGTCCACCGCGACGATGGTGTGGCCGTCATTCATCAGATGGTGTGACAGGGTAAACCCGGCCGGCCCGAGCCCGACCACCAGCACCTTGTAGCCGCTCGCCGGCTTCGGCACCGGGCGGCGCAGATTGAGCGGGTTCCAGCGCGTCAGCAGCGCATAGATCTCGAAACCGTAGGGCAGCGCCAGCACGTCCTTCAGAGTGCGGGTTTCGACCTGCGGAATATCGACCGGCTCCTGCTTTTGATAGATGCAGGATTTCATGCAGTCATTGCAGATGCGGTGGCCGGTACCGGCCGCCATCGGATTATCGACCGTGACGATGGCGAGCGCGCCGACGCTGTTGCCGCGCGACTTCACCAGATTCATCTCGGAGATTTTCTCTTCGAGTGGACAGCCGGCAAGCGGCACACCGAAGGCGCTCGACTGAAAAGCGCCGGTCTTGCGATCCTTCAATCCGCTCGAACAGCTATCCTTGCCCTGATTGTGGCACCAGATGCAGTAATTCGCCTGATCGAGCGCGCCGTTCAGATCCATGCCGTGATCGGTCAGGCCGAACCCCTCGCGCCGACGCCAGTGCGCGCGCGGCAGGCGCTGCATGGTGACGCCGTCGATCGTCTCGGTCTCGACCGGCACCAGATGCGCGGCGTCGAGCTTGTGCGGCACCTTGAACAGCACGCCGCGCCGATGCTTGCGGTGGCCCTCAGCCGACAAGGTCGCCCAGG
>JAXDMU010000072.1:0-15642 GCA_034665905.1 Aliidongia sp.
AACGCTCGCGGCCAGGATCCGGGACACACTCGAACAATCGATCGAACAGATGGCGCAAGATGGCTATGCCAATCGCGAACGCGCGGGCGACACGGCCGATTTTGCCCTCCGGCTCAGCGTGGCGCTCACCCTGGCGGCGATCGGGTTTTCGCTGATGCTCGCCGTGCTGTTTTCGCGGCGGATCGTGCGCCCGCTGCGGGCCGCGGCGGCCGTTGCGGATCGAATCGCCGCCGGTGGCTTCGAAACGCCGATTCCCATCGGCACCGAGGACGAGGCCGGGGCGCTGCTTGCTTCGCTATCGGCCATGCAGCAGCGCATCCGCGACATGATGGAAGACGAAAAAAGCCGCCGCCGCTCGGCCCAGGGCCGGCTGGTCGAAGCGCTGGAGAGTTCGACCGAAGCGATGCTGCTGCTCGATTTCCAGGGCACCATTATCATCGCCAACAACCGGGTCTGCGAACTCCTCGCCCCACTCGGGGTTCGCATCAAGGAAGGTGTCCCTTTTGTTGGTGCATTTCCCATCGATCGATTCGAGTGGGTCGAGCGGCTCTCGACGCCGGGCGAAGTGCTGCTGCCGAACGGAAGATGGCTCAATATCAGTCGGGAAGAGACCACCGACGGTGGTGCGTTCCTGACCCTGTCCGAGATTACCCTGCGCAAGAGCTATGAGCACAAGCTCGAAGCCGCCGCCTATGAAGACCCGCTGACGGGCATCGGCAACCGCGCCTTCCTGCTCGACCGGATGGACCGGGAACTCACCACCAACAATCTGCCCGGATCCGCCATCCTGGTCGTCAATATCGATCGGTTTCAACAGATCAACAACGCCCATGGCCAGCGCATCGGCGACACTGTGCTGGTCGCAATGGCCGAGCGGCTGGGCGCACTCGCCATCGGGGACGATATTTGCGCGCGCACCGGTGGTGACGAATTCGTCGTCTGGTTCCGCAAGCTGTCAGCCCGCCGCCGCAGCCGGCTGATCGAGGCGACCCGCAGCGCTTTCGCGCGGCCGGTCTTGATCGGCGATCACACCATCAATTTGCGGATCAGCGCGGGGCTTGCCTGGTCCGGGTTGCAGATCGTGACCGGACACGATCTACTGCGCGACGCCCGTGCCGCACTCGACCGGGCCAAGGCGACCGGTGGCAACCATCTGGCGAGCTTCGACGACGGGATGCGCACGGAAAGCCGCATCCGGCTCCATATCGAGCAGGATCTCGATGTCGCGATCGGCGCATGCCATATTCACCTCGAATATCAGCCATTGATCGATTTCCGTACCGGTTGGCTGTGCGGCTTCGAAGCCCTGGCCCGCTGGCACCATGCCGAACTCGGCTCGATCGCGCCGATGCGCTTCATTCCGATCGCCGAGGAAACCGGCGCCATCGTGGCACTGGGCGAATTGGTGCTGCATCAGGCCGCCGAGGAAGCGGAACGCTGGGCGCGAGACTGCGCAACGGCCGAGGAAACGTCGGTTTCCGTCAACCTATCGCCCCGGCAGATCGCCGATCCCCGCAATGCCCGGCGCATTCTCGATTATTTCGATCGTCATGAAGCGGCCGCCCGCCGGGTCAAGCTCGAGATCACCGAAGGCGTGCTGCTCGAAGATCCGCTCTCGATGCTGGCGCTCTTGGCCGAGTTCAAAGCGCGCGGCGTGTCGCTTTCGCTCGACGATTTCGGCACGGGCTATTCATCATTGAGCTATCTGCACAAATTTCCGTTCGACGAATTGAAGATCGACCGTTCCTTCGTTTCCGACATCGCCGGCTCCGCCGAAAAGCGGCGCCTGATTCGCACGATCATCGAACTGGGGCAGGATCTGGGCTTGCGTGTCGTCGCCGAAGGGGTCGAAACCGCCGAGCAGGCCGCCTACCTCAAGGCCCAAGGCTGCGATTTCGGCCAAGGCTATTTCTTCTCGGAGCCGGTCGCCGCCTCCCGCGCGCGCGCCATGTTGTGCGTCGCCAAGGCGTGGCTTTAGAGCGTGATCGTCGGAGGTTCGACCAACCGAAGGCGTGAATCACGCAGAAAAACAAAGAGTTAGAGCGGGACTCGTGAGCGAAAGCGAACGCATCCCGCTCTAGCGGGCGATCAGAGGGCGAGCGCCGCCGCCTCGCGCAACACCCGCTCGGCCGCTGCGGTGAATCTTCCATCGGCTTCGTGCAGAACCAGCCCGGACGACAATTTGAGCGGCGTCTCGATGCCGCGCCGCGCGCGCACCAGCACGCGTTTGGCCGGCTTGTTGACACCCGGCCAAAGCGGGAAGATCACAATTTCACCGACCCGTCCGACCAAAACCGCCAGCAACGCATCGAGCCGGTCGGCCCGGTGGATAAAGGTGATCGAGCCGCGCATCCGCACCATGAGAAGCGCGAATCGAACCCATGCCGCGAGATCGGCCGCCCCCTCGCCCACGGCGCGCGCCCGCGCCCGATCCGGCGGCAAGGTCGCCGTGCCGGCCTCCAGATAGGGCGGGTTGGCCAAGACGTGGTCAAAGCTATTGGGCGCGAGCCGCGATGGCGGCTGAAGCAGATCGCCGACCATGAAATCCATTTGCCGTTCAAGCCCGTTCAACACGGCATTCTCGCACGCCAGCCGCACCAGGTCGCGCTGTTGGTCGAGGCCGGTGACGCGCAGCCCGTCGACGCGCCGGGCCAGACAAAGTGCCGCAGCCCCGCTGCCGGTGCCGAGTTCCAGGACCGACTGCCCCGCTTCGGCCGGCACCGATGCAGCCAGCAGCACCGGATCGATCGCGGCGCGAAAGCCCTGGACCGGCTGGCGCAGCACGACCCGACCGCCCAGCAGCCGATCCTCCGAGACGGCACCCGGCGCCTCAACCATCGAGCGGCTCGCCGGCGTCGAACAAGATCCGGCGCGCATGGGCCAGGTCGTCATTGTCCGCGACCATCAGACGCGGAACGATTCCTGATGGAAACAGCGCCCCGGTATTGGCGTCGAGCACCAGGCTTTCGATGCCGGCGTCGGCCAACAGCGCCTGGAGAAACGACAGGCGGACGAGGTTGCCGGTACGCAAGAGTTCTCTCATCGCTGCTGTGCCCGCCATAGCGGATGAACGCCCGCACGATATCTGATAGAGCTTGTCACGAGCCGACCTGTTGGGGCGAGGTCCGGCGGGATGCCGCACCGAGCTTGACCCCGTCGACTCGCACTCTATTCTGCCGTCCGCGCGCTGTCATGCGTCTCCGCTGCCGGCGGGAGTTTATCGGCGGCGGCATCATCCGAGAGGGAGTAATCCGAGTTGGCAGCAATGCCCGGCCTGAAGAACAGCCACGGCGCGATCGGCAAGCCAGCCGACATAAGCACGCTCAGCCGGCTCGTCGAGGCGGATCTGCAACGCGTCAACCGGCTGATCCTGGAACGGATGCACAGCCCGGTGGCGCTGATTCCGCAACTTGCCGGCCACATCATCTCGGCCGGCGGCAAGCGGTTGCGACCGATGCTGACGCTCGCAACGTCGCGCCTGTGCGGTTATGCGGGTGATCGCCATTTGGCGCTCGCCGCCGCCGTCGAGTTCATCCACACCGCGACTCTGCTGCATGATGATGTGGTCGACGCCTCCGATCTGCGGCGCGGACTTGCCACCGCGAATGCGGTTTGGGGCAACAAGCCATCGGTGCTGGTCGGCGATTTCCTGTTCAGCCGGGCCTTTCAGCTGATGGTCGGCGATGGCTCGCTCGAAGTTTTGCGGATTCTGTCCAACGCCTCGGCGGTGATCGCCGAGGGCGAGGTGTTGCAGCTGATCACGGCAAACGATCTCACGACCACGGAATCGGCTTATCTCGAAGTCATCGATGCCAAGACCGCTGTACTTTTCGCCGCCGCGGCCGAGATCGGCGGTGTCATCGCCGATCGCCCGGTGGCCGAAATCGCCGCACTGGAACGTTTCGGCCGCAATCTCGGTATGGCGTTTCAGCTGGTGGACGACATGCTGGATTATTCCGCGCACCAGGCGGAACTGGGCAAGACCGTGGGCGACGATTTCCGCGACGGCAAGATGACGCTGCCGATCGTGCTGGCACTCCAGAGCGCCGATGCCGACGAGCGCGAGTTCTGGCGGCGCACCCTCGAAGATCAGGATCAGGGCGAAACCGACCTCGCCCGCGCGATCCAACTCATGCGCAAGCACGGCACGCTCGACGCCACGCTGGCCCGCGCACGCTGCTATGCCGATGCGGCGATCGACGCCCTGGCAGTCTTCCCGGACGAGCCGATCCGCCGCGCCCTGATCGAGGTCGCCGAGTTCTGCCTTCAACGCGGGTACTGACCCCCAAGAACGCTGTTGCAGCCCGCGCCCCAGGTGACTATAAGGGCGCTCCTGCGTCGGCGGAGTGTAGCTCAGCCTGGTAGAGCACTAGCTTCGGGAGCTAGGGGCCGGAGGTTCGAATCCTCTCACTCCGACCAGCAGGGTCATGGGTTTAGCCGGTAACTAGCCAGTTCCCGCGGGTTCAAATGAACCTCTTCGGCGTTCCGCGCGCTCCTCAATTCCACACGCCTGTGCCGCCCCTGCGTTCCTGTGGGGCCGAGAGGCTGGGCGCTCGCGGGAAAACTCAAGACGGCACGGTGATGAGCGGTTGTAGTGACCCCATCGGACTGACCAATTCGAAATGATTTGGCAACGAAGATATGAACAAGCTCGGGCCGCTCAAATGTGGCGCCCGTCCGCTGAGAGCCGCCCGCCGCCTCGTCGTCGGGCGCCGTCCGGACCGACGCGGCGCTGGGCAAAATCGGGGCAGCGGGTTAATCTGGCCATTCCAGTCGTATGGGGATAGGTGGGCCGGCAATGGTTGCATATGATTTCGATCTGTTCACTCTCGGCGCGGGCTCCGGCGGCGTCGCCGGCTCGCGGCGGGCGGCGAGCTATGGCGCGCGGGTCGGCATCGCCGAAGCGGTTCGGGTCGGCGGCACCTGCGTGCTGCGCGGCTGCGTGCCGAAGAAGCTGTTGGTTTACGCCGCGCATTTCGCCGATGATTTCGCCGATGCTGCGGGCTTCGGCTGGACCGTGCCCGCCCCCCGTTTCGATTGGGCCACGCTGATCACCAACAAGGATCGCGAGCTTGATCGGCTGAACGGGATTTACCTGAAGTTGTTGGCCGACAGCGGCGTAAAGCTATTCGACGGCCGCGCCCGACTTGTCGATGCCCACACGATCGAAATCGGCGCGACGCGCGTCACCGCCCAGCGGATCATGATCGCCACCGGCGCGCAGCCGGTCTTGCCCACCATCCCCGGCATTGAGCATGCCATCACCTCGAACGAGGCGCTGGATCTGCCGGCCCTGCCACGCCGGATCGTGATCGTCGGTGGTGGCTACATCGCCGTCGAATTTGCCGGCATCTTCCAGGCGCTGGGCGTCGAGGTGACGCTGGCGATCCGGGCGGATTGCGTGCTGCGCGGCTTCGACGAAGATGTCCGTCATGCGCTGGCCCATGAAATGGCCGGACACGGCATCGAGATCATGCCGCGCACCGTCGTGACCCGGATCGACCGGACGGCGGCGGGGCTGGTGGTGAGCACGACGGCCGGACAGCAGATCGCCGCCGACTTGGTCCTTTACGCGACCGGCCGCGCGCCCAACACGCGCGGCCTCGGGCTGGAGGAACTGGGCGTCGGTTTGAACGAAGTTGGCGCGATCGCGGTCGATGAATGGTCCGAAACGGCCGTGCCCGGCATCTATGCGGTCGGCGACGCGACCGATCGGCTGAACCTGACGCCGGTCGCCATCGCCGAGGCGCGCGCGCTGGCCGAGACGCTGTTCAACGACAACCCGACCAAATTCGATCGTTCGGGCGTGGCAAGCGCGGTCTTTTCATCACCGCCGGTCGCGACGGTCGGTCTGACCGAAGCGCAGGCGCGGTGCGACCTGGGCGCGATCGATGTCTATCGGACCCAATTTCGACCGATGAAGCACACGCTGTCCGGCCGGGGCGAGCGGGTCATGATGAAGCTCGTCGTCGAGCGCGCGACCGATAAGGTGGTCGGCTGCCACATGGTCGGGGCCGATGCGCCGGAGATCATCCAAGGCTTGGCCATCGCCATCAAATGCGGCGCCACCAAGCGGCAATTCGATCAAACCGTCGGCATTCATCCGACCGCGGCCGAAGAGTTCGTCACAATGCGCGAGAAGCTGCCCGAGCCGGCTGGCGTCGCGGCGGAATAGACCAAGATTAACGAAAGGTGGTGTTGCGATGCAATCCTGGTCCCCTGAATCATGGCGCTCACGTCCGGCTCAACAGCAGCCGGAATATCCCGACCCGGCAGCGCTCGGCTCGACCGAAACGCTGCTGAAAAATTTTCCGCCGCTGGTCTTTGCCGGCGAGGCACGGCGGCTGAAGTCGGCCCTCAAGGACGCGTCCGAGGGGCGGGCCTTTCTGTTGCAGGGCGGCGATTGCGCCGAGAGCTTCGCGGAGTTCCGCGCCGACAATATCCGCGACACGTTTCGCGTGCTGCTTCAGATGGCGGTCGTGCTGACCTTCGGTGCGGCCTGCCCCGTGGTGAAGCTGGGACGGATGGCCGGGCAATTCGCCAAGCCGCGCTCCTCGGCGACCGAAACGATCGGCGGCGCCAGCCTGCCCTCCTATCGTGGCGACAACATCAACGGCCAGGATTTCACCGAGGGGGCGCGCCGCCCGGATCCGCAGCGCATGGTTCAGGGCTACAGTCAATCGGCCGCGACGCTCAATCTGCTGCGCGCCTTCGCCCAGGGCGGCTATGCCGATCTGCATCAGGTGCATCTGTGGAATCAGGGCTTCGTCGCCCGGTCACCGCAGGGCGAGCGCTATCGCGAACTGGCCGATCGGCTGACCGAGACGCTGAATTTCATGGCCGCCTGCGGCTTCACCTCGGAAACCACGGCGGAGATTCGCGAGACGGAATTCTTCACCTCGCACGAGGCACTGTTGCTACCTTACGAGCAAGCGCTGACACGCGTCGATTCGACCAGCGGCCAGTGGTATGATTGCTCGGCGCATTTCCTGTGGATCGGCGACCGGACACGCCAACTGGACGGCGCCCATGTCGAATTCATGCGCGGCATCGAAAACCCAATCGGCCTCAAGGCCGGGCCGAGCCTGAAGCCGGATGATCTGCTGCGCCTGATCGATATCCTGAGCCCGCACAACGAACCGGGCCGGGTGTCGATCATCACCCGGATGGGGGCCGACAAGGTGTTGGAGGGTTTGCCCCCGCTGCTGCGTGCGATCGAGCGCGAGGGCCGATCCGTGCTCTGGGTCTGCGACCCGATGCATGGCAACACCGTAACCGCCGGCGGTTATAAGACCCGATCGGTCGACCGCATCCTCAAGGAAGTGCGCGGCTTCTTCGACGCCTGCCGGGCCGAGGGCGCCCATGCCGGCGGCGTGCATTTCGAAATGACCGGCCAAGACGTGACCGAGTGCATCGGCGGCGCCCAAGAAATTACCGAGCAGTGCCTGGGCGACCGCTATCACACCCATTGCGACCCGCGCCTCAACGCCAGCCAGGCGCTGGAGCTGGCCTTTCTCATCGCCGAGGAACTGAAGCAATGGCGCCAGGGCCGCGAGGCAGAGATCGCCGTGGCGTCGTGACGGGGCGCTCCGGCCCGCGGTGTCAGCTTGACGCCGCGGGCCGTGGGCCGAAAAACACGACCCAGACAGCGAAATCGTCGCTGAAATTCTCGAACCGATGCTCGACCTGCGCGGGCACGTACAACACGTCGCCGGGACCGCATATCGTCACGGTATCGCCGCAGACGAAGGTGCCGGTGCCGGAAGCGACGATATAGGCTTCGTCGCGCTGGTGCGGCGATTGCGAATCGATTCCGCTCGGCCGATAGAGACCTATATCGCCATGCGCGCGATCGATCAGCGTGGCATAGCGGTCAGTATTGTCGGCGAGTGCCAGAGCTTGTTCGTGCTTGATGAATTTCATCTTGATTTCAAACCTCTCGAACGGCGCCCTCGCGGAAGAACCGGATCAAACCGCCCGGACCCAGATCGCGGTATCGTGGAACACGGCCCCCCCGGCCGGCGGGCCGGGTTCGGCGCTGGTGAGTGCGTTGATGCCGATGCCTTCCTCGAACGCGGCGTTGGGCCAGATGCCTTCGACCACCACGACACCGCGCTGCACCCCGTCGAACGCGCGCGCCGGTACAACCACGGAGCCGCGCTCATTGCCGAGCCGCAGCCGGCCCCCCTCGCCTCGATCGAGGGCGGCCAGATCGTCCGGATGGATCAGCACGGTCGGCTGGCCCTCGCGCGACTGGCTCGATGGCGTTTCGGAAAAACTCGTATTGAGGAACGAGCGGGCCGGCGCCGTCACCAGCCGATAGGGCTTGTCGGCCGTTGCGCGGTCGATCACCCAATTCTGATCCGGCAGGGGCGAGAGCGCCGCCCCTTGCGGCCCGAGCGCCGACCAATCGGCCGCGAAATGGAATTTGCCGTCGGGATGGCCGAAGCCGTCGAGAAAATGCGCGGTGTCGAATGGCAGCGCGCGATCGAGGCCACGGCCGTCGAGCAATTCCGCGGCCGGTGGCAGGCCCGAGGTGGCTAGAGTCTCTTCGATGATCGCCCAGGGCGACATTCCGAAGCCCCGATGATCCGCGCCAAGCCGCTGCGCCAGCCCGGCCAGCACGGTGTGGTTCTCCCGCGTCTCGCCCGGCGGCTCCACGATCTTGCGCGCGATTTGCAGCATGGTGTGGCCGCCCGCGGTATAGATATCGTCATGCTCCAGAAAGGTCGTCGCCGGCAGCACGATATCGGCCATCGCCGCGGTCTCGGTCAGGAATTGCTCATGCACGCAGGCGAAGAGATCGTCGCGGGCAAAACCGGCACGCACCGTCAGGCTGTCGGGCGCCACCGCCATCGGGTTGGTGTTCTGGATCAGCATCGCCGTCACCGACGGTCCGCCCTTGAGCGCACCCGCATCGCCGGTCAGGATCGCACCGATTCGCGATTGATCGAGCGCGCGTACCGTGGGGTCGAGCCGGTCGAGCCCCTGGATCAGAGCCTTGTCGAGCGTATAGAGCGCGCCGCCCGAATAAAGCGCGCCGCCGCCGGGATGCTGCCAGGCGCCGGTAATCGCCGGCAGGCAAGTCACGGCATGCATCTGGGCCGAACCGTTGCGGCTGCGCGCAAAACCGTAGCCGAGCCGGATGAAGCTGCGCGGCGTGCGACCATAGAGCCGGGCGAAATCGAGGATCTGCGCCTCCGGCACGCCGGTGATCGCCGCCGCCCAGGCCGGATCGCGCGACGCCAGATGGGCTTCGAGCCGCTCCGGCACATCGGTGTAGCGCGCCATATAGGCGCGATCGGCGAAACCTTCCTTGAACAGCACATGCATGATTGCGCACGCCAGCGCCGCGTCGGTGCCGGGCCGAACCATCAGATGCAGATCGGCCGCCTCGGCCGTGCCGGTACGATAGGGATCGACCACCACCAGCTTTGCCCCGCGATTCTTCCGGGCGCGCTGGATATGCGTCATCAAATTGACCTGCGTCGAGACCGGATTGCCGCCCCAGACCACGATCAGATCGCTCTCGGCAATTTCGCGGCTATCGACGCCACGCTTGACGCCGACGCCGGCCAGCCAGCCGGTATCGGCTAGCGTCGTGCAGATCGTCGAGAATTGCCGCGAATATTTCATGACATGGCGCAGCCGGTCGATGCCGTCGCGCTGCACATGGCCCATCGTACCGGCATAGAAATACGGCCAGACCGTTTCGGTTCCGTAACGTTGTGCCGCCTGGATAAATTGTTCGGCCACCAGATCAAGGGCAGCATCCCATGACACTGCTTCGAACGCGGCCCGTCCGACGCCCTTGTCGCCGACCCGGCGCAACGGCGTCATCAAGCGATCGGGGTGATATTGCCGCTCGGCATAACGGGCGACCTTGGCGCAGACCGCCCCGGCGGTATAGCCGTCACGCCGACCGCCGCGAATCCGGCCGATGGTGCGCCCGTCCAGCAACTCGACTTCAAGCGCACAGGTGCTCGGGCAGTCATGGGGGCACACGGAATGGGCAAAATCGTCGGGCATGGCACCGGCCAGGGTAATGTGACTGCCAATACCCTAAGCGAGGCCGGTCAGGTCGGCAACCGGCAACGCCCGGCATTTTCACGAGAAACGCGCCGGAACCGCAGATGCCGGGCATCCGCGGTTCCGTCCCGAACTACAATGAAGTGTTAGAGCGAACGCAGGAAGGCAAGCAGGCACTGCTGCTGCGTTAGCGTCAAGGCGTTGAAATTGTTTATAACCGTGTTGGCTTCCGAATTTGTACCGGAATGATCTTCGATCGCGGCGGCCAAGTCGGAGGTCCGGCCGTCGCTCAGGAAGAAGATGCGCTGTCCGATACCCCAAAGTGGCGAGGTACGGAACTGGTTTCCGATAGCGGCACCTTGGCTGATATGATCGTTCAACGCCGCGCCCATGTCATGCAACGCGAAATCGCTGTACGGGAAGTAGGTCACGAAGTCTTGACCGCCATAAGCGGAATTGCTGGTGACGTGCTTCGCGACATGACAGGTGGCGCAGCCGATGCTGTTGAAAACGGCCAAGCCCGTCGTCGTCGTGCTGGTCGGCGGAGCCGGAATGGGCGCTCCCGCAAGCCGGATGAAATTCGTGAAGTTCACGACATCCGACGAGAATTGGGACGCGGGGAAGGTCAACCCCGTCTGCGTGTTCGGCGACACATTGGCAATATCTTCCGGCAGCCCGTTCAATATGCAGCTGGGCGTGTCGGTTCGTTCGTTCGGGAACAGGTCGTTGGTGACGCCCTGCTCGACGTTATAGGCTTCGCCAGCAAAAATCATGATCGACTTGTTCTGCGCCTTCCAGCCGAAGCGCATGATCGTGCCGTCATTGCCGCTGCGATTGAAGACGCCCAGCGAAACACCGAACGCCGTCGGGTTGGCGGCCGCCGCGTCGGCGATGAGATTGGAGTCCGGGGTGTTTTCGACCAGGCCCAGACCGAACAGCGGTGTCGGGATGCGGAAGCTGATATTGTTGTTGGCAATCGCCTGCGGGAAATTCGGCTGGACAGCGTTGCAGGATCCGGCGTCGACGCGGCCCGTGATCACGAACAGGTCATGCACACCACCATCGGGCGTACCATCGGGATTGGTCCTGAAGCGTGCTTCGCGGGTCGGACCGTTCGCCGTGATGAAGGGCGGGATCGTGTTCTTCGCACCGTCGAGGGTCGCGGTCGCAATCTGCGGGTTCAGGGCCGGGCTGGTGCCGCCGATGGCCGGCTGGGCATGGCATTCGGCGCAGTTGTTGCCGTTGAAGGTCGGGCCGAGGCCGGCGCCGGACACGGCCGGCGGGACAACATCAAGGCCGCCGGAAACAGAGTCGGTTTCGTTGAAACGCAGTGCTGCGATATTGAAAAAGGCCAGATCGTCACCGGCGAGATTGAGCAATGGCCCCCCAGCCCCTGCGGCGCCGCCGCGGACACCCGGATCGACCGCCTTCGCCTTGATCGGCGCCGGTGCGGGCGGTGCGGCCTGGGCCAGTGCGGTTGTCGCAACGCCACAGGCCAGCATCATGCCGAATGCAATTTTCCCAGACGAGCTGGTAATCGCGCGACTGAAAGTAAACATGCTCACTCCCTCTTCGTAAACTGTGACCCAAGCCACCATATCAAAACCGTACCACCACGCGTTCAATTTGGAGCGTTTTCGTGACGATTCATGAAAGATAATTATCTTGACAGCTTGACCGTCTCGGCAGGAGGGCTGGGTAACGTTTCTGTGAACAGGTCGCGTATTCAATGTATAAATTGTAACAACTATTGTTCTAATCAAATTAATGTTCATTTGTTATTAGAAAAATTCAAAAATTTGAATTTAACCCTCCCGGTATTCGGGCATATACGATCACACGAACCCCATGACGGCCGATTCGCGCGAATCCATGACAAAAGCTATTTTTTATTCCAACCTCCTGGATAAAAGCTTTAGTGCCATCAAGGTAGAAATTGGCGGCATTTTGCCCGGAATTTTGCGAATTGTATTTAGAGTGGTTCTAAATGGGATGCAGCGAACGATCGATCCAAGATCGACGAAACCTTGCGGTTCGGTTGTAGGGTCAAGTTCGCCACACACCCTGATACCGCAATCAATTTTCACCAAAAATTCTCCCGATCGGCACGACTCGCCGCCGGAATCAAATCTTACCCGATTCGCCGCAACGGCACATTCTAATCGGGTTGATGCTACCGCGGCCGGAGACACGCATTCCCCATAAAAGCCGGAGATGCCTGGGCCAAGAAGCCGCTCGAAGGCTGCGGCATCGCGTCATGTCTGCCCTAAAGAATAGGTGAAAAGCCTAATCGGACCATGGTAAAAGCCTCTGGCATCGTCGCGGTCTGAATGGAGGCGGGCTCGGACACGACACCGAACGTCGGTCTACAACCCGGCTCGGCGATCACCTTCGCCCGCGGCACATCATATTTTGCTCGTTTTCTTGGGGGGGTCATGGGAGTTCGAAATTGGTGGATCGGTATGGTCGTGCTGGCTGCGCTGGTTGTCGGAAAGGCCACCGCTGCGGAAGCCAACCCGGAAGACGGTAAGGTCGCCGACGGCACCTACAGCAACCCATATTTCAAACTGACCTATCCTCTTCCGGCCGGTTACGGCGAAGGGCTTGATCCCGCGCCCCCGTCGATCCATGGCTATTACGTCCTGAATACCCCGGCACGTCTCGACGGCCCAGGCCCGTCGATTCTGATCTCGGCCGAGGACATGTTCTTCGCGCTCAAGCCCATGAGCAATGCAATAGCGATGGAGACCGAGCTTCGGCAAAGTTCGGCGAACACCGCCGAATTCAAGGCCGATACACCGCCCGTCGAGGTAAAGATCGGCGGGCGGAGTTTTGCGCGCCTGAAAATCGGCGGCGACATCTTGTCCCGCGTCGTGCTCGCGACCGATATACGCTGCCATGTCGTCAGCATTACCGTTGCCAGTACCGATCCGAAAGTGCTGGACGACATTGCCGCCGGCTTCGACAAGATCACCGTGCCCGCGGAAGCGTCGGCCACGACAAACGGCTCCAGCGAGGCGCCGGGCGCCTTCCCCGTGTGCATAAAAGACTATGCGACACCACAAACCATCGTACACAAGGTCAACCCACCGATCACCAGTCCTAAATTTCTGAAAATCCCCGTTCGTGTTATCATCGGCAAAGACGGCAAAGTAAAACATGTTCATGTCATCCGCGCCGTCGATGATGATCAGCAGAGATTTATCGAGGAATCTTTGATCAAATGGGAATTCAAACCATACCTCATGAACGGGGAACCGGTCGAGGTCGAGACCGGTCTGGTATTTGAAAATGATAAATAACTGGATACCATTGCCTCGCCGGTAATAGGAAGATCCTTGGATGAGCGTAGAGCAAGCCTTATCTCTTCACCGTCGCGGCCGCCTGTTGGTGGCGGCCGCGCTCTATCAAGCGATGCTCAAGGCCGATCGTGACCGGTTCGACGCGCTTCACGGCCTCGGCACGGTGCGCAGCCAGCAAGGCCAGTACGAGGAGGCGCGGAGCCTGTTCCGTCGTGCTCTGCGACAAAATCCGAAATCGCCCGAGGCGGAATATAATCTGGGCCTCGCCCTCGCCGCGCTCAAACGCTTCGACGAGGCCGTGCTGCATTATCAAAAAGCATTTGCTTTGCGGCCCGATTTTTTTCAAGCCCACAATAATCTCGGCAATGTCCTCAAGTCACTGGATCGCCGCGAAGAGGCGATCGAACAATATCGTCGAGCGCTCGCGATCAATCCGGATTTCGCCATCGCCCATAATAATCTCGCCAATTCCCTGCAAGCGATCGAGCGCCGGGACGAAGCGGAGATGCATTATCGGCGGGCCATCGCCGTCGAGCCCGGCTATGCCGAAGCCCACAACAATCTGGGCAACGTCTTGCATATCCTGGGCCGCACGGAAGAGGCTGTCGCCTGTTATCAGCAGGCTTTGACGCTGGACGGCAACTATGTCGAAGCGCTCTACAATCTCGGCAACGCGCTCAAGGAATTAGGCCGGTTCGGCGAGGCGGCCGCGGCCCTGCGCAAGGCCATTGCGCTCGACCCGACGAACACCGGCGCCTATCTGTCTTTGGTCGACACTCAGAAGCTCAAGCCGGGCGATGCCGATTTCGAAGCGATGGAACGCCTCGTTACCGACAAAGGAGCCTTGGATGACAGCAAGCGCCTGACGCTGCATTTTGCCTTGGCACGGTTCTACGACGATCTGGGACGCTATGATGAGGCGTTTGCGCATATGGTGCCGGGCAACGCCCTGAAGCGCCGCGAGATCATCTATGACGAAGCGGCCATGAATGATTATTTTGCCCGGATCAAGGCGGTTTTCACCCCCGAATTCATGACGGCGATGGCGGGCGTCGGCGATCCGTCGGCGAGGCCGCTCTTCATCCTCGGCATGCCACGCTCGGGCACGACGCTCGTCGAGCAAATCCTGGCGACTCACCCCAAAATCTTCGGGGCCGGCGAACTGGACGAATTTTCGAAGCTGGCGAAGGAATTATCCTATCCGGACGGGCTGGCGGCGCTGACCCCCGAGCGTTTGCGGAAATTGGGTGCCGATTATGTCCAGCGGATCGAAGCGCGGGGGAACGGCGCCTTTTGGATCACCGACAAGATGCCGTCGAATTTCTTCTATGTCGGTTTGATTCACCTGGCGCTGCCCAACGCTCGAATTATTCACACGCGTCGTAATCCTGTCGATACTTGTCTTTCCTGCTATTCAAAACTCTTTGTCAGCCTGGGACAGAATTTCAGCTATGACATGGGAGAGTTGGGGCGGTACTGGCGTCAATACGATGCGCTCATGGCGCATTGGCGGCACATTCTACCCGAAGACGCCATGCTCGAGCTGCGCTACGCCGATCTCGTGGCCGATCTCGAAACCGAAGCGCGCCGCCTGTTGGCTTGGTGCGGCGTGGACTGGGATGATTCCTGCCTCGATTTCCACCGGAACAAGCGCCCGGTCCTAACCGCAAGCGTCGCTCAGGTTCGTCGGCCGATCTATCAAAGTTCGGTCGGGCGGTGGCGTGCCTACGAACATCATCTAGGCCCCCTCCTGAGGGAATTGGGGCCCGACCAGATCGAGCGGTAGCGATCTCATCAGGTGATCGGTAAGACATTGGTAGATGGACCAAATTTAAGGATTGCGTGACTTCACAGATGCCGCCCGTCATGGGATATTGTTTGGCGAACAATGATTCTCGGAAGGGGGCATGGGAGTGCGAAACAATTGGATAGGGATGGCCTTGCTGCTCGCGTTTGCGAGCGGCAGCGCCACGGCCGCTGACGCCAATCCGGAAGATGGCAAACTGGTCGATGGGGTCTATAGCAACCCCTATTTCGGACTGACCTTCCCGCTACCCGAAGGGTATGGGCCCGGCCTCGAACCGGCCAAGCCAGCGATCAACGGATTTTATGTCCTGAGCACGCCGCGCCACAAAGACGGCGTCTACGAACTGGACATGAAGCCTCATCCCGGTGCCCACGCGCCGGTGATGGTGATCTCCGCACAAGACATGTTTTTCTCCGGCCCGTCGATGCGCACGGCTCTGGAGGTGGTCACTGACCTGACCCACAGCACAGCGACAGGTTCCGAACCGAAAGTGGACGAGCCACC